>PMMB01000155.1:4159-9991 GCA_003165495.1 Gammaproteobacteria bacterium
ATCTCGTGAAAGCGCCAGTAGTTGGCGGTGAAGTGGTTGCTGCTGCCCCCGACGAGACGTGCATACAATGCGGGCTGCGTACCGTGCGGCGCTGTCGCGGTGTCGCCGGGATTCTTGCGGAAGGTTTGCGGACTTAAACCTGGATCGACTGTGATCCCGCTGAGAAAAAAGTACTTCAGTTCGTCGTGTTCGAAGTCGGCGGGCGAAAAACGCGGACCCTGTTCGAACACCAACACCGTGAAGCCTGCTTGCGACAACTCGCGCGCCATCACCCCGCCCGCAGCGCCTGACCCGACCACCACGAAATCCACCGTCTCGTTGGGTTTGAATCGGCGAGCGGTCATGATTGCTTCTGCGACGCATAGGGCACGAAGCCCGTGTATGCGCCATCGTAGTAGCCGAACGGAGGCGTGAATACATGCCGATCCTCGAAACCCATCAGCGTCCAGCCGGCGCCGCGGAAATTGCCGCCGTACTTCGGCGAGGAGAACATACCGAGCAATGTTAGATTGCGGACAGAGTCAAAGAACGGAGTTCGATCTACCATTTTAAGATGAGCGATCTGTGCATCCGGGCCGCTCTGGGCAAAGGACGCGGACGCTGGATTCGCGGCACGAAACTCCGACTGAAATTGCGTGAGCCCTGCGCGAAAATCCTGCGACCAGCCCGAGAAGAACGTGGCCAGAGCGCGATCGATGAAAAACACCGCATGCGCCTCGCGCGCACCCGGTGTCGCCCCGCTCGGCACGATTTGGACCGAGAGCGCCTCGACATCGGCGGCTTCGGCGGCATTCAAAAATTCGAATCCCAGCGGCGCCGGAACGGCGGATACTTCATCGGCATGATGAGCGGCGGCGGCGATATTCGGCCAGTGCGCCGCGATCCAAGCACCCGTCAGCCATCCGCCGCTCGAGAGCAGAAACGAACGCCGTGAATTGTTGTCTTGATCGCCGCCGGTTGGATTCATGGGCCCCGATCCTGCGCTTGGCGCAAACAGCGCGTCAAGGGCCAATTCCCCTTCGAAATGTGCCAAACTATTTCGTGTCTCCGACCGAGCAATATTCAGAACGCCTTGGCGCGCGCGAAGCGCGCCTCGTGCAGCTCGACCGGTTGCATGCACTCATTGGGAGCACGCGACTCGCCATCGCCGCCTCATTTCTGATCATGGCGTGGTTGTGCTTCGGGCCCCATTTGATTCCGCCGCAATGGCTATTCGTTCCCATCGCGGGATTCGTTGCGACAGTTCTGTATCACCATCGCGTTCGAGGCCTGCGAACGCGGGTGCAGCGGGCCGCAGCGTTTTATCGCGCCGGACTCGAGCGGATGCGAGACCAATGGCGCGGCGGCCGCCCAACCGGCGAGCGCTTCGATGTTCAACACCACATGTATGGGTCTGACCTTGATCTGTTCGGCGCAGATAGCCTGTACGAACTGCTGTGCGCGGCTCGCACACAGATGGGCGAGAATACGCTAGCGCAATGGCTGCTGGCGCCCGCTGACATCGAAACGATTCGCGAGCGGCACGCGAGCATCATCGATCTGCGCGATCGCCTGGACCTGCGCGAGGAATTAGCCATCCACGGCGAATCCTCGAGAATCGACCTGCGCCCAGAGATGCTCATTGGCTGGGCCCAGGCGCCGAATCGGCTCGATCGCCGGTGGATACGATGGATGGCGCCGCTACTCGCCGTTCTTGCCGTCTCGACGGCCGTCGCTTGGGCAGTTTGGGGAATCGGATTTCCGCTGCTCGCGGTACTTCTGGTCGAGATCGCCATAGCCTATTATCTGAAGCATCCCATTCGTGAGGCCATCATTGCAGCAGAGAGCGCCTACGAGGATCTCAAGGGGCTGTCCGTTCTATTGAAGCGAATCGAAGCGCAGCGCTTCGATGCTCCGCTACTGCGCGAGCTGCTGCTCAAATTGTCGTCGCATTCGCTCAGCGCATCGGCGACGTTTTCGAAACTCGCCACCATCGTCAATTTCGTCGAGTCGCGCCGCAATCCGATTCTGGCGCCATTCCTATTGCTGCTGATGTACCCGCTCCAGGCGGCGCTCGCCGCCGAGCGTTGGCGCCGCGCTCACGGCAATGCCGTCCGCGCGTGGCTGGACGTTCTCGGCGAGATCGAAGCGCTGGTGTCGCTCGCCGAGTACGCTTACGAACATCCCGAGGATCCGTTTCCGGAGTTCATCGAAGGTGCGGCGGCCTTTCAGGCGACGGATCTTGGCCACCCTTTGATCCCCGCCGCCGCCCGTGTCTGCAACGACGTCGATATTTCCGGCAGAACCCGCGTGTTGCTGGTCAGCGGTTCGAACATGTCGGGGAAAAGCACTCTATTGCGGACGGTCGGAATCAATACTGTTCTCGCGATGGCCGGAGCTCCGGTGCGCGCAACACGCTTGCAACTCACGCCGCTGCAAATCGGAGCCAGTATTCGCATCAATGATTCTCTTCACGAGGGCAGCTCGCGTTTCTATGCCGAGATCACGCGGCTGCGCCAGCTATTCGAGCCGGCGAAACTGCCGCTGCTGTTTCTCTTGGACGAATTGCTCCAGGGAACCAACTCGACAGACAGACGGATCGGAGCGCAAGGCGTCATGCGGGCATTGATCGGGCGCGGCGCGATCGGCTTGATCAGCACTCACGATCTGGCTCTTGCCGATATTTCCGGGCTCGATGCAGGTACTCTCGAGAACGTGCATTTCCAGGACGAACTCGTGGATGGAAAACTAAAGTTCGACTTCAAGTTGCACGCCGGCGTCGTCACCAAGAGCAACGGCATCGCACTCATGCGTTCGATCGGGCTGGATGTTTGATCACGAGGCTTGCCATGTTCAGTGGAAATTCCGCGACGCGACCGTAAGATCGCCCAACAGCGCCGACAGATTCGTCAACCGCTGCGCGATCACATGCTGCACATCACCCTCGCGTTGCAACTTGCCCTGCACCTCGAGCAGACGCGACTCGAGCAATGCCGCGCGCTGCGCGACGGCAACGCTGTTCCACACGATCAAATTCACATAGCCGGTTTCATCTTCCATGGTGACGAAGGTTACGCCCCCTGCACTGCCCGGCCGCTGGCGCGTGATGACGAGGCCGGCCGTGATCACCTGCTTCCCGTTCGGCTGCTCCCAGAGCTCCTGCGTCGGCAGCACGCCGCGCCGCCGCAGTTTCTCGCGCAACAGGCACAGTGGATGACGCCGCAGGGTCAGACCGGTGCTGCCGTAGTCGGCGACGATGTCCTGACCCTCGCGCGGCGCGCGCAGCAGCGGGATGCCTTCTTCCTGCGCCGTCGCGGCGGGCAGCAAGGGCAACGCACGCTCCACCCCGCTGACCTGCCACACCGCGCGATGCCGATGTCCGGCGAGACAGCTAAGCGCATCGGCGGCGGCGAGCGCCTCCAGATCCCGCCTCTCCAGCTCTCCCCGCTCCGCAAGATCGGCGATGGTGTCAAAGGCACGCGTGGCTCGCGCCGCGAGCAGTCGAGTCGCCCCCTCGATCGATAAATGCTTCACCAGGCGCAGGCCAAGGCGCAGCGCCGGGCGGCCGTCGGTTCGCCGTTCGAGGGTGCAATCCCAGTCGCTGCTCGCCACGTCGACGGCGCGTACCTCGACGCCATGGGTACGCGCATCGCGCACCAATTGCGCCGGTGCATAAAAGCCCATGGGCTGGCTGTTGATGAGGGCCGCGCAAAATGCCGCGGGCTCGTAAGCTTTAAGCCAAGCGGAGGTGTACACGAGGAGTGCAAAGCTCGCCGCGTGCGAATTGTGAACAATAAAGTGATTGGCCAAGAAATTGTGATCGCCTTCGATCTGCAAATCGTATGTTTCCCGACTCCCTACTGCCTCGATCTCCACAATTCTGTCCCAATAGACATCGGAGCGTGACAGACGCGAGAGATCGAGTGACCCCAAGGCTGTGGCAAGACGGTCGATCACATGGCGGCGAAAGCCGATTTTGCCACCGCCGTGGCCCTGAATTTCGCGCATTGCCAGACCGGTCATCTGGCCGATCTCATTCCAGGTCAACCTCTGCTCAGTGCGCTCACGACGAATGATTGAACGAACCTCAACCGGAATGATGTCGCGCGACATGCGCCCATTTCCGGGCACCGCCAATAGCCTGGACAGCCGGCGCTTCTTCGGATCTTGGAAGCGGCGACCCACGTGGTGCCAAAACAGGCGCAGCGGCTCGCCCGTTACGGTGACCACTTGATACTCCAACTCCCGTCCCTTGTACGAACGCACTCGGCGGTAAAGGCGGGAAATGATTCCGAGCCGCAGAAGCAAATGCTGCACTTGCGAAGCCAAACGACGCGAAGCGGTGTCGTACGAAGCATGCCTTGTCATGGAAAAGCCACCATCACCCTCCCAAAGGCGCGCAAGCAGCAACGCGATGTTACTGTTGCACAGCTCGAAAACTTCCGGCGGTAGCTGTTTCGCGCGAGCACCACATCCCCAGACACCCAGTGCCCGCAACCAAGTGACAGCGCCAATCTGACGATTGCGGTCGATTCGGCGAACACGCACAGAGAAGCAGCCTTTGTAGCGCTCAACTACCGCTCGAGTGTTTGGGAAGTGCTCGACCGCCTTTACGAACTCATCGCGATGCCATAATTCTGTCGTGTAGAAATAAAACGTGCTGGGATGACAGAGATTACCTTCGGCAATCAGATCGGCGAGAACGAGAACCTGGTGACGGGGCCATCTCCGGCGCCCCGGTACCGGCACGGAACGCGCCGTCGCGATCGTGTCGCCAATTTTGAGATTTCCCAGCTGGAGCCAACCGGCCATGGTCATGAATGGGTGTTCAGCCGTTGCGACAATCTCATGGCCGAGAGCCGTGCGTAGACGCAATACGGGCTTCATGCCGCTTCGCATTACGCGCAGCACTTTGCGTTTCCTCAAACGCAGGTCATCATCGCACGCAAGTGTGTTATCGAGGCGTGCCTGCCCGCGGACTACTTCATCGATGGTCAACCATTTTCCACTATCGGCATCCACTACACGCGTCTCGCCAACAACACATTCCGGAAATCCGTATTCACCAAAACCGAGTATCTGCTTGAATATTTGGTGCGCGAAACTCTCGGGGTACCCTCGCTCACGCATGCCGTCGATCAATTGGCGCTGGAAAGGCTCCAAACCGCCCTTGCGCTTCCAGGCCGCCATCGCGCGGCGCAGCCGGTCCGCTTCGCCCGGCGAAAAGCCGGCGGCGACGATCGCCAGCTGCATGACTTGCTCCTGAAAAATCGGCACACCCAAGGTGCGCTTGAGCACCGCCTCGACCGCCTCGCTCGGATAAGTCACTGCCTCTTCGCCGCTGCGGCGGCGTAAATACGGATGAACCATTTCTCCTTGGATAGGACCGGGACGCACGATGGCCACTTCGATCACCAGATCGTAGTAATTTTGCGGCCGCAAACGCGGCAGCATGCTCATTTGCGCCCGTGATTCGATTTGAAAGACGCCCGTGGTGTCGGCGCGGCAAATCATCTCGTACACGGCCTTGTCCTCGCCCGGCACCGTCGCGAGATCGAGTTCCCCTGGTGCAGCGGATGAACCGCCAAATTCGTTGATCAATTGAAACGTCCGGCGCAGCGCGCTCAGCATGCCTAAGCCCAGCACGTCCACTTTCAGCAGCCCGAGCGCATCGAGATCGTCCTTGTCCCACTCGATCACCGTACGATCGGGCATCGCCGCGTTCTCGATGGGCACGAGTTCATCCAAACGCCCGCGTGCAATGACGAAGCCGCCCACGTGCTGCGAGAGATGGCGCGGGAACCCTAGAATTTCCGCCGCGAGCGCGATGAGGCGCGCAATCACGGGATCTTC
>PMMB01000176.1 GCA_003165495.1 Gammaproteobacteria bacterium
CTCCCGGTCACTGTCCAATAGCAGCTCGAAGCGGCCTGCCATTCCAAGAAGCGGTGGGAGCGCGTATGGTGCTCCGATCATCCGCTTGACCTGGGAGGCAATCATGCAGTTCAGGATTACCGGACTACTGTTGCTCGGCGCGATGGCGCTTCCTGCCGCTGGGACCGCACAAACCACCCCCGCTCCACCGGTAATTACACGAACAGTGGTCGCCGCAGCCAAACTGCCGACCGTCGCGGACGTGCCGCTCTATTTCAAAGCGGTGAGCGTCACTCTTCAGCCGGACGAGAAGAGCGGCGTTTCGGCTGCCAACGGCATCCTCTACCAGATGTCAGGATCGACCGAGGTCGCGCTGGATGGCGAGGCCAAAATGCTCAATGCCGGAGAGGGGCTGTTCATCGCCGGCGGAAAGACCGCGGCGCTAACGGCGGGCAGCGGAGGGCCGTCGACTTTCCTCCACTTCTTCCTCGCTCCCGCCGTGGACTTGGGTCGGCCTGCCGAGACGGCACCTGCCGCCGTGAGAGAATTATATCGCACGGCGAATCCGATCCCCGACCTGAAGCCAGGCGGTTATGATCTCAATCTCACGCGAGTCACATTTTCGGCGCAGATGCCTTCCAACCCGCCGCACCACCGGTCAGGCGCGGCTCTATACTTTATCATCTCCGGTACCGGGGCCAACACCGTCGACGGTACGACAGAAGCAAGGGGACCGGGTTCCTTGATCTATGAACCGTACGCCCTCGTGCACCAATGGGGAAACCCAGGCAACGAGCCGTTGATATTCTTGGCCTTCAACATCAATCCGGAAGGTGTGGCAGCCGTGCTTCCGGGCGCACCAGCAAAGAATCAATAACTAACGGCGAGCGACCACCGCATCCGGCGGACCGTTCGATTCCGCACAAATTGGCGAATTGAATCATGGTGACAACGAACGATCGGACCGTCACCGTGTTCGGCGGAACCGGCTTTCTCGGCCGCCGCATCGTTCGGCATCTGCGCTCTCACGGATTTCCCGTTCGGATCGCGTCACGGTATCCCGATCGGGGGCACAGCCTGTTTGGTCCCGATGATCCGCAACTTCAATCCGTAGCGGCCAACATTCACGACGAGCGGTCGGTCGCGGATGCGCTTGCCGGCGCCTACGGCGTTGTAAATGCGGTTAGTCTGTACGTCGAGCACGGACAGGAGACTTTTCATTCCGTTCACGTCGAGTCTGCCCAACGGGTAGCGGCTCAGGCACTCCGTGCCGGTGTCGATCGGTTCATTCACATTTCAGGAATCGGCGCCGATGCCGCCTCACAATCACGGTACATCCGAAAGCGCGGCGAAGGCGAACTGGCGGTCCGGGCCGCCTTCGGCGATGCACTTTTCGTCCGCCCGGCAGTGATGTTCGGACCGGACGATGCGTTTCTCACTACCATCCTCAGGCTCCTCCGCCAGCTTCTGATCTATCCGATGTTCGGCCGTGGCCGGACCAGATTGCAGCCGGTCTATGTGGAGGATGTTGCGGAGGCGATTGGCCGGACCATGCAGCGAGCGGAGACGCCTTCAACGATCTTCGAGTTCGGCGGCCCGCGCGTCTACTCTTACGAGGAGTTTCTTGGAGCCGTTGCGCACCAAGCTGGACTTGCGATACGATTGATTCCAATCCCGTTTGCCGTTTGGCATGCGCTCGCATGGGCCTCCGAAATGTTCCCAAGCCCGCTCCTCACACGCAATCAAGTGGAACTGATGCAAATCGACACCGTGTCATCGCCGGAGATGCCTGGATTTGTTGAACTTGGGATTTCGCCGCACTCGGTCGAGGCGATACTCCAGAAGATGCTATCGAACTGTGAACGAAAGAGGCTCCTCGGTTAATCCGTTTCAACGGCTGACGGTTCGCGCGCGACTTCCGCCCGCAGTCAGCCACCTGATGTCCGAGATGGGTGGTCAAAACTGACCTTAAGGGAACGTCCGGCTGTGGCGGAAGGCGGACATTCCTAAGCGCGACCTTTAGCATGGTTAGGAATACGTAGATCCAAAGATCCTTTCGCTGCAGGCCAGACAGCCGGTTGCAGGATTGGCCAATCTTCGCTTCAATCGTCTCTCACAGTCCGCGGGCGGCATAGCAAGAAATACGTCACGGAGGATCCATGCCATCGATCGTCATCGCCCAGGGTGGCGGCCCCACCGCCGTGATCAACCAGACCCTGTGTGGCGCCATCCTTGCCGCGCGCAGGCATGATCCATCCGTGCGCATTCTGGGCGCGCGCTATGGCGTGCGAGGCCTCACGGCGGGAAACGTCGTCGACCTAACCACCATCCCCGAGGCCCAACTCCGCCGCCTCGGCAACACGCCCAATTCGGCTCTCGGCTCGACCCGCGACAAACCAGATTCTGGCGCATGCGCTGATATCCTGGCGGCTCTGGACCGGCTCGACGCCCACGCCTTCGTCTATATTGGCGGCAATGACACCGCCGGAACGCTCGAACTGCTGCGTCAACAGTCAAGTGGCCCCTGCCATTTCGTGCATGCCCCCAAGACCATCGATAACGACCTGATGGAGAACGATCACGTCCCCGGCTTCATCTCGGCCGCCGCCTTCGTCGCCAATGCCCTTGTTAGCGTAGATCTCGATTTTCACGCCATGCCCGGCATCTATGTGGCCATCGTCATGGGCCGCCATGCCGGCTTCCTCGCCGCCGCCGCCGCCGGCTGGCAGCAATCGCCCGACGATGGCCCAAATCTGATTTACACGCCGGAAAAGCCATTCTCGGTTGTCCAGTTCCTCGA
>PMMB01000220.1:0-6529 GCA_003165495.1 Gammaproteobacteria bacterium
GCGGTAATTTCCAGATCGTCGGCCAAAGTGTCGGGGCCTTGTAAGTGCAGGCGCTCGACAATGTGCATGTCGCCATTGTTCGGCACGCCCACGGCTTCATTGACAGCGAGATAAGCCTGCGGCAGGAGTGCCACGGTGTCGATTACGAGCGTGTCATTCTCCCAGTGTCCGATGGAATGGCCATGAAAGCTGGGATCGGGATCGGCCGGATGCGGCCGGCCATCCGTGTAGATGCGGCGCAGCCGATTGCCGTCGCCCTCGCCCAATATCGTGACGCGGCCGGGCGTGAACAGAATTTCGAAGGCGTTGTGGGTAATGAGCATCCAGCTCGGCATGCCGGTCGGGAAACAATGGTCGATGATGGGGAAGGGATGTCCAGCGTCCTCTTCCGCGTACATGTGGCCGATTTGCTTCGCAGTCTGCGGTTTCCAGGGCGGCCGATTGCTCTTCTCCTGCGCGACCTGATCGCTGATCACCGGCGTCCAAACCCCGCTCCAATCCGGGAGCTTGGCGAGTGCCTGCCAATCTTGCACGGTCGGCGGAGCGTTGATGGGATCCTGGTCGGCGGCGACGGCAGGCACTATCGCGAGGCGGCCACAGATCGCGAAGGACACAATCAATGCAGTGCGAGTGATGCAAATCCCCATATGCCGAGAAGAATACCGCAAGCGTACGTTAGGTTGCCAATCATTTGAGCAGTGCATCCATTACTTGAACCGAATTACGAAGCAGCGGTGAATCCGCGTATTGCGTTCGAAGTCCTTAGGGATGGTCTGAGTGCTGATATCGTCGACACCTAAGTCTGCCAGCGCTTCCGCGTCGAGCTTGAAGCGCGTGTAATTGGTCGAGAACACCAAGCGGCCGGACGGGCGCAGCAGCTTCAACGACCGACGAATCATACCTACATGATCGCGCTGCACGTCGAGCACACCCTCCATGCGCTTGGAATTGGAGAAAGTCGGCGGATCCACAAAGATTAAATCGAACCTCGGGCCGGGTTCTTGCTGGTCGAGCCACTGCAGGCAGTCCGCGCGGTACAACTCGTGTTTGGGGTCACCAAAGCCGTTGAGGAGCAGATTCTCGTGCGCCCAATCCAAATAAGTATTCGACAAATCGATGCTGGTACTGCTGCGCGCTCCGCCCGCAGCGGCATAGACCGTGGCGCTGCCGGTGTAGCAAAATAAATTCAGAAAATCAGCGCCCTTCGCCCACTCGCGCAACATTCCCCGCACGATGCGGTGGTCGAGAAACAGTCCGGTATCTAAATAATCGCGGAAGTTGACCCAGAATTTGAGGCCGCCTTCCTGCACGGCATGACGTTCGGCGATGTCTTCACGTTTCTCGTACTGCCCGCTGCCCTTCTGCGGTTTGCGCACCCGGGAGTGGACGTGAGAAATCGGCACTGCCAGGACTTCCGGCAGTACTGCCAACGCCTCGCGACGACGCTCCCGGGCACTTTCCTGATCGACGGTTTTTGGCGGAGCATATTCTTGAACATAGACGTGACGCGTTCCACGGCCATAAAGGTCGATTGCGAACGCGTATTCCGGCATGTCCGCGTCGTACACGCGAAAGCAATCGATGTGCTCCCGTTCGGCCCAAGGGTCCAGGCGCTGCAGATTCTTGCGCAATCGGTTCGCGAACATCTGGGCGCCCGGCCGGCTCGACCAGTCCGCGCGCACCACCTCCGCCGGACGTTGCTCGCTGGCCTCGTTCAAATCGAAACGCAGGAGGCGGCACTCGATGGTGCCGTTGAAAAACCGATGTGTGCGCTTGGCATAAATCCCCAGATTCCTGGCAAGCGGCGGATTGCCCGTGAGAATCGCGGCCTGCCAACCTTGGAAACGATCGCGCAGCGTCAACCCAAGTTCGGAATACAAGGCCGGCAGGCCCGATTCCGCACCGATGCGTTCGCCGTAGGGCGGATTGGCCACAATGAGGCCAACCTCGCCCTTCGGCGGGATGATCTCGCGGAGAGAGCGTTTCTCCACGTGCAACCAATCGGCAACGCCCGCGTGCTCGCCATTGGCTATGGTCATACGCACCGCATCCGCGTCGACGTCAGATCCCAGAATGCAACGCCGCGGGCGCGTGCGCGCGCGACGAGCGCGAGCCTCTGCGCGCAAATTCTCCCAGAGCTCTGGATCGTGGCCTCGCCAACCCGTGAAACCAAAATAGTCGCGATCGAGCGCCGGCGCGGCGTCCGCCGCTATCAAGGCACCCTCAGTGAGAAAGGTGCCGGAACCGCACATGGGATCGAGCAGCAAGCCGCCTCGTTCACAGACGCCCGGCCAACCCGCGCGCAACAGCACGGCGGCGGCGACGTTTTCCTTGAGCGGCGCACGACCACCTTCGGCGCGATAGCCGCGCCGATGCAGGCTCTCGCCGGAGAAATCCACCGACAACAGCGCCGTAGAGCCTTCGACATGCAAATGCAACAACACGTCGGGGCGCTCCGGTTTGATGTTCGGCCGTTCGCCTGTGGCGTCGCGAAGATTGTCGCAGACCGCGTCCTTGAGCAACTGAGAGCCGTAGATCGTGTGTCTGATGGATTCGTTGCCGCCGCTGCAATCGCAGGCCAACGTCGCACCCGGCGCCAAATGTTCCCGCCAGTCGATGCGCTTGACGGCCTCATACACGCTTTTCGAACTGCTGGCGTCGATCGATCCCAAGCTCAACAGCACGCGGGTCGCGGTGCGCGACCACAGGCAAGCGCGATAGCCCACCTCGAGCGTGCCTTGATACTTCACATCGTGGCTGCGCTCACGAACATCGTGGGCGCCGAATTGCGCGAGTTCCTCGGCCAGCACCGAGGCGGCGCCCACCGGCGCCGTCGCGATCCAATAGCGCACGTTGTCGTTCACGTGCAAATCGTGCTACCGCGCATTCCGCGCCCCGCGTGCCCTCAAGAAACGGGCCATTCCGCACGCTGCAGATCGAGCCAATCGAGTTTTGTATTTTTGGCGAAATAGCGCAGGAGAATCCTGTAGACGTCGACGTCGAATGCAACGCTCGAATCCTTCGCGCCGAGTGCAGCGAGTTCCTCCTCGGTCCGCGCCGTACCGAGATAAGTCCAGTGATCGACGACATGCAAGTCGGTGCCGCGCGGATTGCGCTCGCGCAACGCGATGCGCCCCGCAAACGGCCACGCCTTCAATTTCAAGGATGACAAGGCCAGCTGCAGCCGCATGTGGTGCAGGATGAGAGGCTCCTTGCCCATGCAGGCGCCCCTGCACTTTCCAAACTGGAACGCAACGCACGAACCTGCACCGTCCTCGAAGCCTAAAACCTTGAGACACAGCTGTTGCGCACGCGCAATGTCGCTGAGCGCCTTGTGGGCATCCTTCTCGGAATGAAACACGCCGAAACACTGCATGAGATCCGCGAGATCCACGCCATCAATCGCCACCGACTCGACCGCGTACGCTGGACCGTTCGGAGTCCGCGAAGCGCCGGCACGCAGGGTGTAGCCCTGTGCCTTGCTCTTGGTGCGCCGGTTGTATAGGGGCTTCAGAGTTTTGATCCACTCTGCTTCATGCAGCATCGCCCCGAGCTCACCGAATGTCTCCACCCAATCGACCCGCCGCACTTGATCTGCCAGTCGACGGTCCTTGGATTCGGCATCCTTCGCGGCGAAGTGGCTGCACACGCCGGTGCGCAGTGCATTGCTTTTGCCGACGTACAGCAAAGTGTTGTCTTCGCCGAAAAATCGATACACGCCCGGCCCTTCGGGTAAGTCATCGGCCAGACCCGGCGGTAGGTGAGCGGGCAATTTGTGCGCGCCGAGGATGGCCTGAACCGCGGCGGCGAGCCGCGGTTCCGCCACTTCACGGCGCAACTTGCGCCAGAAATCATGGAGTACTTTAGCGTCGCCCAAGGCACGATGCCTGGCGCCGCAGGTGAGCCCGTTCCGCTCCATCACCGCATCCAGATTGTGCCGCGCATATTCCGGAAACAAACGTCGTGAAAGTTTAACGGTGCACAGGATTTGCGCGGAGAAATTTCTATCTGACTTGAGAAATTCGCTGCGCAGAAACGAGTAGTCGAAGCGAGCGTTATGCGCCACGAACACCGCCCCTTGCAGCTTCTGCCGCACAACTGCCGCGATCTCGGCAAAGCGCGGCGCGCCGGCCACCATCTGGTTGCTAATGCCGGTAAAGGCCTCGATGTAGGCGGGAATGGGGCGTTCGGGGTTCACCAGCGAACTCCACTCCTCGATGAGTTCACCATTGGTGACGCGAACTAGACCTACCTCGGTGATCCTGTCATACGCCGCGCTACCGCCCGTCGTCTCCAGGTCGACGAATACTAGATCCTGAGGAAGATCCTCAGCCGCGACCATCGAGCGACAGCAGGGGGTAGTACAGATCGGGTCGGCGATCGCGGAACACACCCCAGGACTGCCGGTAGCGGCGCACCTCGTCCAAATCGAAGGCGGCGGTCAGTACCGTTTCAGTCACGCGATCCGCTTCGGCCACTTTCTCACCGGTCGGCGAGGCGATGAACGATGAACCGTAAAACGTCATGGTGTACTTGTCGCCCTGCTCCGTGCCGATGCGATTCGAGGCCACCACCGGCATGATGTTGGCCGCGGCATGGCCCTGCATCGTTCGCTGCCAATGTCCGCTCGAGTCGATGCTCGGATCCTGCGGTTCCGAGCCGATCGCCGTGGGATAGAGCAGCATGTCGGCACCCATCAATGCCATGGATCGCGCCGCTTCCGGAAACCACTGGTCCCAGCAGATCGCGACGCCCAGTTTTGCATATCGAGTGTCGAACACCTTGAAGCCGGTATCTCCCGGCGAGAAATAGAACTTCTCGTGGTAACCCGGGCCCTCTGGAATATGCGACTTGCGGTAGCTCCCGAGCACCGTCCCATCGGCATCGACGATGACCACGGAATTGTAAAACGCATTGTTGGCGCGTTCGAATACGCTGACGGGCAGCACAACGGAGAGTTCTCGTGCGACGGCGCGGAAATGTTCGACCGCCGGATGAGCTTCCAGGGGCTTCGCCAGTTCCAGATGCCGCGAGGAGTGATCTTTACAAAAGTACGGCGTCTCGAACAACTCTTGGATCAGAATCACCTGGGCGCCGCGACTCGCCGCCTCGCGAATCAACTTGTCGGCGCGCGCGATATTAGCGTCGCGGTCCCGACCGCAGGCCATTTGAGTGGCCGCTACCGTTACGATATTCATGGTCGCCATGCTACCTGAAGGGTCTTGAGATATGCGGGCCACAAGGCGGATTAAAAGGTCGGGGGCGAGCTGGCGCTGACGATCTCGCATTCGTCGCGCCCGATGTTGCGAAATCGATGCGGCAAGGAACTCTTGAAATAATAGGCGTCCCCGGGCCCGAGGATCCGCGATTCGCCGCCGACGGTGAGTTCGATTTTTCCTTTCACAATCACACCGCCCTCCTCGCCTGCGTGCGTCAGCATCTCCTCGCCGGTATCGGCATTCGGCGCATAGCGCTCGTGCAAGATCGACATACTGCGTTTGGCCAGACGACTGCCGACCAGGCGCAGTTCGACGCTCGCGGTGCCGATATCGCTAAGTTCTTGCCGCGGAAAAAACACCTGAGGCTGGNNACTCGGTTCTGCTCGATCAGGGAAATCAAACCGTTGGTCACGCCGGCGCGCTTCGCCAACTCGCGCTGCGACAGCCCGTACATTTGTCGTACGGCTTTCAAATGGGTACCCACGTCTAGGCTCATAATGTCTATTATAATAGACAGATGGCATGAGATTTAAGCGAAAATTGAGCTGAGTGTCGATTTTCCTTATCATCTGGGGCCTCCGATGGCAAAAATACCGTAAGGATCCCGCATGAACGCCCAGCTCACCCCCGCTCTGTCAAACGGCGATCTCGATGCATTTTGGATGCCGTTCACGGCAAATCGACAATTCAAGGCGAATCCGCGATTGCTCGCGCGAGCCCTTGGCATGTATTACTGGACGGCCGACGGCCGCGAAGTCCTCGACGGGGTCGCGGGCCTGTGGTGCGTGAACGCCGGTCACGGGCGGCGCGAAATTACCGAAGCGGTCACGAAGCAACTTGGCACCATGGAATACGCCCCGGCCTTCCAAATGGGTCATCCCATCGCGTTCGAACTTGCCAATCGGCTGGCCAAGGTCGCGCCTCCGGGTCTCGATCGCATTTTCTTCACGAACTCAGGGTCGGAGTCGGTCGATACGGCGCTGAAAATTGCGGTTGCCTATCACCGCGCTCGCGGCGCGGGCCAGCGCACGCGTTTCATCGGCCGCGAAAAGGGCTATCACGGAGTAGGTTTCGGCGGCATGTCGGTTGGCGGAATGGTCAACAATCGCAAGTTCTTCGGCTCCTCGATGCTGCCCGGCGTGGATCATCTGCCGCATACCTTGGATATCGAACACAATGCGTTCTCGCGCGGTCTGCCGCAGTGGGGTGCCCATCTTGCCGACGAATTGGAGCGCCTGATCGCCCTGCATGACGCGTCGACCATTGCCGCGGTCATTGTCGAACCCATCGCCGGATCGGCCGGAGTGTTC
>PMMB01000220.1:6636-23321 GCA_003165495.1 Gammaproteobacteria bacterium
GTGTTTGCTCACCGCAAAATTTACGATGCCTTCATGCAGGGACCGGAAAACGCCATCGAGCTGTTTCACGGCTACACCTACTCCGCCCACCCCGTCGCTTGCGCCGCCGCGCTGGCGACGCTTGATGTGTATACCAAAGAGGGGCTGCTGACTCGCGCCGCATCGCTTGCACCGGAGTGGGAGAACGCCGTGCATTCGCTGCGTGGTCTGCCCCATGTCATCGACGTGCGCAATTACGGCCTGATCGNNCGCGGCGTCATGGTGCGCCAGACGGGCGATACTATCGCCATGTCGCCGCCATTGATCATCGAATCCAAACAGATCGCGCGCATTGTCGAGACCTTGGGCTCAGTGCTTCGCGAAACGGCCTGACGGCGGGGCGCTAGCTCTTAACTTCGAATATCGAGTACCACTTCTTGCAGGGCTCGGTTACTTCCCAGATGCCCTCGAAACCCGCGGGCACGACGAAGGCATCGCCTGCGCGCAGCTCGAGTTTCTCGCCCGTGACCGACTCCACGCGCACACGGCCTTCGATGATCACGCAGAATTCGTGCTCGGTGTAATGCACGCGCCATTTGCCGACGGTGCTGGTCCAGATGCCGCAGAAGAATTGCTGCGTCGGCTCGGTGTACTGATTCGATACGCGCGCCCGCGGAATGCCGGCGAGTATGTTCTCGGGCGAAGGATTGGCAGACTCTCCCGTCTGCAATCGGTCAAGGACGACTATCTTGGGGTGCCCACTCATGCGCTATCGTAGGCTGGGGGCGCGGCCGGAGACAAGTGCGGCCCGAAGCTAAGTAGGCGCTCCGGGCCGCGAGCCCCTCGTCCGTTCTCGCCAGATCACTCGTTCTCACCCACCCGAGCAACCGTTGCCCCGCCCTGCGCTCGCAGGGTCAGGCGAACCCGGCGCTCGAACGCATAGCCGTCGTTGTCAGCCGCGACACTCTGACTCTTGCCGTAAGCATTGACTTCGAGCACCTCATCGCTGATCCCCGCGGCAAGAAACAGGTCGCGCACCGCGTTGGCTCGAGCCTCCGAGAGCTTCAGATTGGTATCCACCGTACCGCGCGGATCGGCGTAGCCATCCACCCGGACTTTGAGCGCAGGAGACTTGGCTACCGCCCGCGCCAGCACCAAAATCTGATGCGCTATTTGCGGTGTGATCTCGGCGCTGCCGGTTCGGAACAGCACATCGCCCTGCAGTCCATCGAGAGTCTCGCTGCCATCCTCCCTGGCAGTTTGCGACGCCTGCACTTTGTGAGTCAGATCATCGAGCCGCGCGGTCAAGCTAATATTGGTCTCGGTCAGCTCGTTCTTTGCGTTCAGCAGCGCCGATTTTTCCGTCAGCAATT
Organism: Gammaproteobacteria bacterium; assembly: GCA_003165495.1. GTDB lineage: Bacteria > Pseudomonadota > Gammaproteobacteria > Steroidobacterales > Steroidobacteraceae > Bog-1198. The sequence goes on from PMMB01000220.1 coordinate 7,989, forward strand.
CGGTCTTATCGGTCTGCAACGCAGCAACGGTCGCCTCCGCCTTGGTGGCATCACCCGCGCGATGCACCCGGTTTCCGAGCCAGGTACCGAGCCCTGCGCCGACGACCGCGCCCACCGGCCCGGCGGCAAATGCGCCAATCACTCCGCCCGTCACAAATCCAATTGGCTCATGCGGTGTCGCCGGCTTGGGCTCGCCCGCCAAGGCCACCGCGCTGATACCCAATAGCCCAATCGTCCCAACTGCCCTGGAAAATACAGTGTTCATAACAGCTCCTTAACGTCATTTCGCCGAGAGGCGACGACCGTCGCCTCGTGGGAGCTATTACGGCGCTGCATTCGGGCGTTGCCCTGCCCAACTTAAGGCGAATGATGGCGAAGCTGCGACGAATTCAACACGGCGCCTGGCGCCTGGCGCGGGGGCTCACAGCCGCCCCAGGCGGGGGCCGGCGGCGCGGCTTTGGTACCTCAGGCTTTCAGCGAGAACGGCGTGAAATTGGTGTCCGTGTCGTAGTAGTCCACGTTTTCAGCTTTTTTCAAGAATGACACGACGCGATAAGTGACCGGCGCCGCAATGATTTCCCAAGCGCTTTTCAGCGCATATTGGGTGAACATGAGGGCGATGAGCTCCGACTGCGGCATGCGGCCATAGAAGGCGAAGAAATAGAAAATCACCGAGTCCACCAGTTCGCCGCACACGGTCGAGCCGACGATACGGGTCCACAGCCAACGCCCTCGAGTCCATATCTTCATCTTCGCGAGCACATAACTGTTCACGAAGGTTCCGCATAGAAATGCGGTGATCGATGCCACCACGATTCGCGGTGTGTTGCCGAAGATCGCTTCCACCGACGCTTGGTTTGCGCGCGACGTCGCCGACGGCGGCAAGTGCACCACGACGGCCGCCATGAGGGAGGCAAAGGCCAGCGCGGCAAATCCCGCCCATACGACGCGCCGATCGCGTCCGTATCCGTACACTTCGGTCAATATGTCGCCAAAGATGTAGGAGATCGGGAAGAACAGCACGCCGGCGAGAAAGGTGACGGTGCCGAATATCGGCACCTCAATCGAGGTTTCCTTGGCCGGCCCGATCAAGTTGGAACACAGCAAAACACACACATACGCAGCCATCACAAAATCGTAATAGCGATATTGGCGGGAATGCGAATGTGCAGTCATTGCGTCAAGTGTAGTCGCAAGCGCATGAGGATTCCGATGATATGTCACGCCGACTGCCTCACTGCCGCATTTTGGCGAAGAGCATCACATCAAGAACGGCGCTCGTGCGGTATATATAGGCTCAACCCTCAAGCAGCGGATCTATGGAGCACGGCAAACCCTTAAGCGCGACAAACAATCCGCTCGTCGATTTCAATGCCGTCTGTCAGAAGGTGCGCGCAGCCGTCGAGCCCGCGCGCGCCCATGCCGTGTCTCTGCATGACGAACACGGCGATGTGCTGTGGCTGACCGAAAGCTCCATGGGGCCCGACGAACACAACGCGGTCCGCGAAGCCATCGAGGCATTCTCCAGCGAGGGCGGCCCGCCGGTGCTGGTATCCGATCTGGGTGACTCGCGTTCCGCCGTGCTGCTGCGCGCGGTCAACGGTCGACGCGCGATGGTCGGGGCGATCATGATTGTCATGGACGCTCGCGTCATCAAGCAGGACGCTCGCGGCGCACTCAAAGTAATGACGCCAAAGCTGCAGCGCGTGCTCGTTGATTTCGCCGCGATGCGCACGGACGGCGCGCCCTCGCCGGCGACGCCTGCAAGAGCTACCGCGGCCGCCCCACTGACCCGGGCTGATGCGGCGTCGGCGCGGCCGGCGGCAGCCACGCGCATTGCTCCACCGACCAAGGCATTGGCGCTCACTCCCGCCGTGGGAACCCCGGAAATCGATCGCTTGCACGCCGTCCTGCTCCGCACTCCCATTGCCTTGCATGTACAACGCCTGGTCCCATTGACCAAGGGCAGCGAATTCAAACGTTACGAGGTGCTGTTGCGCTCCATGTCCGACACCGCGCCGAATGCCGAGGCGCAGGCCTTGTTGAAGGCGGCCGTCGAGAACGGCCTCGGCTCCATGATCGACCGCCGCGTGATCACCAAGCTGATCGGTTTCCTGGTTCATCATCCGGAAATCTGGAAAACCACGGCAGTCCAGTTTTCCGTCAATCTCACGAGCACCGCGCTGCACGACGAGCACTTCATCAAATTCGTCGAACTGTGTTTGGCGAAATCGTCACTGCCGAAGGGAATGATCGCTTTTGAGATCGATACGACGACGGCGGTCAAGTTCGCCGCCAAAATGCTGGGGATCGCCGCGGCCCTGCATCGTCTAGGCTGCCCGTTGGTCCTCGATGACTTCGCGCTCAAAACCGAGTGTTTCGCGTTGTTGCGCCTGCCGGGAGTCCACTACGTCAAGCTGGCCCCTGAAATCACTGCGAAAATGCGCACCGACAAGTTGTCGCAAGCGGCCATTACGGCCGTCGTGCAAATGGCGCGAGTGCTCGGCATGCACACAGTGGCCAAACGTACCGAGACCGCCGCGGAGCAGGAATGGTTGACTGCGCTCGGTGTCGACTTCGTGCAGTCGAACTCCATGTCGCCTCCGGTCGCGATCGAATCCTTGTCGAAGACGGCAACGCCCCAGACCACGACCGTCTAATTACTGCGCGAGACTCGGTTCGAGTTCTCGCTCCAACCGCCGCCGAGGGCTTTCACCAAGTAGACCGCCGTGGCGAACTGTTGGCCATGCACCTGCACGGCCTGCCGCTGATTGCTGAGCAGGACCTGCTGCGCCGTGATCATTTCGAGATATGTATCTACGCCGCCTTTGTACCGAACAGTTGCGATATCGAACGCATCTTGGGCGCTCTTCACGCTGGAATCGGCCCAGGTCACGGCTCGATCGAGCGAGGCCAAGCCCGTAATGCCGTTTTCCACCTCTTCCATGGCGGTTAGCACCGTCTGCCGGTAGGTGGCCACCGCCGCAGAATAATCCGCATTCGCGATGCGCACGTTCGCCCGGGTTTTCCCGGCATCGAACAGCGTCTGGGTGGCGGAAAGCCCGAGCGACCACAGGCGGCTCGGCGCTTCGAATAGGGTCGCCAATGCAGTGCTCTGCCAACCGGCGTTGGGCTCGCCAAAACTTGAGCCCAACTCGATGCTCGGGTAGTAAGCGGCGCGCGCTACGCCGATGCGCGCATTGGCGGCGGCCATGGAACGCTCCGCCGACGCTACGTCCGGACGGCGCTGCAATAAATCCGAGGGCAGCCCCACGGGTATCGCCGGCAGAGATGAGGTCGAAAGTGCCGCCGGTATGGCGAAACTCGGCGCCGGAGTGCCGACCAGCGTGGCGATCGCATGCTCGTATTGCGCCCTTTGGTAGTCCAGGAGTTCGAGCTGCGTGGCGCTGGCATCGACCAAGGCCTGTTGCTGCGCCAAATCTAGACCGGTGGCGAATCCAAGATCATGTCTCGATGCGATGAACCCCAAGGCATCGCGTTGCAACTCCAAGCTACGGCGCACCACAGCGATTTCGGCGTCGAGTTCCCGCAATGCGAAATAGTCCGTCACGAGCTGCGCCGTCAATATGAGACGCGTGTTTTCGAAATCCGCTTCTGCCTGTTGCGCTGACGCGCGTGCGCCCTCGAGCTCGCGGCGCACTCGGCCGAACAGGTCGACTTCATAATTCACGGTGGGACCCACTTCAAAATTATTTTGTACGATGGACTGATTCGCTACCGAGTACTCGGCGAGCGGACGATTCGCCGACGATTTGCCGCGACCCGCGGCAGCGGACAGACTCACCGAAGGGTACAAATCCGACCCGACGACCGTCACCTGAGCGCGCGCCTGATCGAGCCGGGCGGCGGCGACGCGCAAATCCTGGTTGCCGCTAAGAGCGCGCTCCACCAGCGGATTCAGGGTATCGTCCCGGAACAGCCGCCACCAGTCGCCCTTCAAACCACCGTCATCCGGCGCCGCTTCGTGCCACGAAGCATCTGAATGCCACGCAGGCGGCAGCTCCGCCTGTGGTTTGTGGTAATCCGGGCCGACGGCACAGCCCGCTGCGACGGCGATGGCCGCCCACCACGGCGTTCCGACCAACCACGGCGTTCCGGCCCACCAAGAGATTCTGCGCCGTTCGAGAACGCCCACGGCTACTCGACCTTAGGTGGAGGCGCGGGCAGCGTCACTACATCGCCATCGGCGAGCGAATCAGCAGGATTCAACACGATCCGATCACTGGCGTTGAGTCCGCTCAAAACCTCCACGTTGGTACCAAAATCCGTGCCTAGTTTCACCAAAGTCAAATGCACTCGGCCGCCGGCATCCACCAACGCGATCCGGGTGCCTTCGGGCCGGAACAACAAGACATTGGTGGGGACCACCAGGGCTTGGTCATCGACATTGATCGGCAGCGTCACCTTTACGTACGAACCCGCGATCAGCGCGCCCGTGGGATTAGGTACCCGTATTTCGACTTGCATGGTGCGAGTGGCCGTATCGATGGCGCCTGCGGTGCGCGCGATGGCGCCTTGATATTGCTCGCCCACTCGTTCTGCCAAAGTAACGGTGACCGCATCGCCAATCTTGATTTGCCGCGCATACACCTGCGGCACATAGACGTACAGACGCAGCGGGTCGACCTGCGCGACGGCGAACAGCGCTTGGCCGGTTCCCCCATTGCCGGCGTTGACGAGGTCGCCCACATCGACAATGCGTCGAGTCACGACGCCGTCAAACGGCGCCACCACCTGGTTGAACCCCTGTAGCTTTTGCAGACGGCCCACATTGGCATCCGCCGCCGCAAGACTTGCCGCCCCTTGGTTGTAGGCGCTGAGACGTTCATCCAAGTCCTGCTGCGTCACCGCGTCCTTTTGGCGCAACGCCTGCCAGCGATCGGCAGTGCTCTTCGCCAAGCTGGCGCTGGCAGCGGCTTGTGCGCGCGATGAGACGGCCTGGGACAATTCCTGGTCTATTTCGGGCGCGGTGATCTCGGCCAGTAGTTCTCCCTTTTTTACCCTGCTGCCGATGTCCTTGACCCAACGCACCACGTAGCCGTTGCTGCGCGCATAGACCGTCGATTCGATGACCCCCAACAGAGTTCCGGGCAACGTGAGCGGCTGCCCATTGCCCCCCTTCTTGGGCATGATCGTCGTCACGTATTGTTTTGCGTGGAGCGTGGTGGACCTCTCCAGGGCGGTCGCTTGAAAGCTGCGCAGTACGAGCACGATCACGGCTCCGATCAGGAGGACACCCGCAATCCCGCCGACTATGAACTTGGCGCGCTTCAACACCGCGGAGATTTCAGTTTCGGGCATGTCAGGTATTCCCTTCGGCGGCCGGAGTCGCCGTAGACAAATGTCGCTCTTTGCGCTGTTGGAGGCGTCGATGGGTGCCGGCAAATATCACCGGCACGAAGAACAAGGTGGAAACCGTGGCAAACAGCAGTCCGCCGATCACCGCGCGGCCCAGGGGGGCGTTTTGCTCGGCCCCTTCGCCTAAGCCGAGCGCCATGGGGATCATACCGATGATCATCGCCAGAGCCGTCATCAAGACCGGACGTATGCGGGTCGCCCCTGCATCGAGCGCCGCCTTGACGGGGTCGAGCCCCTCGCCCATACGCTGGCGCGCAAAGGAAACGACCAGAATGCTGTTGGCGGTCGCGACGCCCATGGTCATGATTGCACCGGTCATCGCGGGCACGCTCAAGGTCGTGCCGGTCAGAAACAGCATCCAGCAGATTCCCGCCAGTGCGGCGGGCAGCGCGGTGATGATGATGAAGGCGTCGACCCAGGATTGGAAATTCACGACGATCAACAGGTACACCATCACGACGGCCATCACCAGACCCACACCCAACTCGACGAACGACGATTTCATGGTTTCGGTCTGACCGAGGATGTCGATGGTCACGCCGCGCGGCAAATGGGGTCGCAGCTCAGCCACCAATCGCCTGATGTCGACGGAGATACCGCCCATGTCGCGGCCTTGAGCGCTGGCATATATATCGATTGTGGGGGCCAAGTTATAACGCGAATCAACCGCTTCCTGCACCGCCGGCGCCACGGCGACGAGATTACTGAGCAACTGCGGCGCGGTGCTGACGGCAGCCGACGCCGCGCGAACCGGCGTGCGAAGCAGCGCGTCCAGACTATCGACCGCATACTGCGGCGACTGCACGGTCAAGCTGTACACCACCCCGTTCGCAGGACTCAGCCAGAAGGCCGGCGAGGTTGTTGTGGTACCCGCCGTGGACACCAACAGGTCAGTGGTAACGTCGTTGGGGCTCAAACCCAACTGTTGCAGCTGCGTGCGATCCATATTCAGCGACACGGTGGGCTGATCGAGCCGCTGGTGAATGTGTGTATCCACCGTGCCCGGAATCATTTCGATCTGTTTCATGAGCTTCGCGGCGATATCATAATCGGCGCGCAAATCGGCGCCCGTGATTTTCACATCGATCGCGGACGGCAACCCGAAATTCAGAATCTGCGTCACCATATCGGCCGGCTGGAAGAAGAATTCCACACCGGGGAACCGGCGCGGCAATTCGCGACGCATCTGCTCCACGTAGCGCTGCGTCGGCCGGTGTCCTTCATTGAGCGACACCTGAATCTCACCGTCGTGGCTGCCGAAGGTCCCGGCGTTGCTGTAGGTTTTGTTGATACCGCTGACCGCCACGCCCAGATTGTCGAGCACGGTGCCGAGATCCGCGGGCGGCACTATGGTACGAATGGCGCTTTCCACCTCATCGGCTACTCGCGCCGTTTCTTCGATGCGCGTACCCGTGGCCAGCCGCATGTGCAGGCGAATTTGGCCGCCGTCCACGCTGGGGAAGAAATCGCGTCCCAGTATGAACACCAAACAGCACGACAGCACGCAAACTCCGAGGAATGCCCCCGCGAATAGACGACGCCGCACGAGCACTTCCGAAAGAATGATCGAATAGCCGCTGCGAATTTTCTCGAAACGCGCGTTGAATGCGCGGTACACGCGCTGCAGCAAGCTTGGGCGGGCGCTTGTGTCCGCCGGCGCATGATCCATCAGCAACATCACGAGAGTGGGCACCAGTGTGCGCGACAGGACATACGACGCCAGCATCGCGAACACCACGGCCTCCGCCAGAGGGGCGAACAAATACCGTGCTACGCCGGTGAGAAAGAACATCGGTACGAAAACGATGCAAATGCACAGGGTGGACACCAAGGCGGGAACGGCGATTTCGCCGGCGCCTTCCAAAATGGCCTTGTGCAAATCCGAACCCATATGCATATGACGCTCGATGTTCTCGATGGTTACCGTGGCGTCGTCGACCAAGATACCCACCGCCAGCGCGAGGCCGCCGAGGGTCATGATATTCAGCGTCTCCCCCATGACGTACAGCGCAATGATCGAGGACAGGATCGACAAGGGAATCGACACGGCGATAATGCAGGTGCTGCGCCAGTTACCGAGAAACACAAGGATAAGCACGGCCGTCAGGCAGGCGGCGATCAACGCTTCTCGCGCGACGCCGCTGATGGCGGCGCGAACGAAGCCCGATTGGTCGAACAATGGCGTGATCTTCAGGTCCTTCGGCAGAATCTGCGCGACTATCGGCAATTGCGCGAGCAGGGAGCTGACGATATCCAGAGTCGACGAACCACCGTTCTTGATGATGGAAACCAGAACGCCGCGTTCGCCGTTCTGGCGCACGACATTGGTCTGCGGCGAGAACCCGTCGCGCACATGCGCCACTTCAGAGAGATAGGTGGTAGCGCCGTTTCGGGTCAGCACCGGGATATTGTTGAGCCCGTCGATGGTATCCGGAGAACCGTTGGTGGCAAGCACGAACTCCGTCGCCCCGATCTTGGCGGTGCCGGACGGCAGCACCAGATTCTGCGTGTTGACCGCATTGACCACGTCGTTGGGTGTCAGGCCTTTGGCGAGCAATGCGTTGGTGTCAAGGTCGACCGAAATCACGCGCTGCTTTCCGCCGTAGGGCCACGGTATGGCGACTCCCGGGATAGTCACCAATCGCGGGCGCAAGAAATTCACGGCGGTATCGAAGACCGCCTGCTCGGTCATGGTGGGGCTGGATAGACCTAGTTGGATGATCGGAATGCTGGACGCCGAGTATTTGATGACCAGCGGCGGCAGAATGCCGGGCGGCATTTGACGCAATTGCGACTGTTCGGTCGCGACCACCTGGGCGATGGCCGTCGGTATATTGGCGTTCGGCTGAAAGAATATCTTGATGATCGAGAAGCCGGCCAATGATTCGGATTCGATGTGCTCGATGTCGTTGACAGTCGTCGTGAGGCTGCGCTCGTTGACCGCGGTGATACGTTGCCCGATCTCCTGGGCCGACAACCCGGTGTAGGTCCACACGATGCTGATGACCGGAATATTGATTTCCGGAAAGATGTCGGTCGACATTTTCAGCAGCACGAGAGGTGTTGCGAGCAGAATCAGCAGCGCCATCACCAAGAACGTGTAGGGCCGCCGCAGCGCAACTTCAACAATCCACATTAGCTAAACAACCTTAAGCGTTGCTGCGCGCGGCAAGCGCTGCGCAAACCAATCCTTAGGACCACAGGAGCACACGATTGCCATTTCAAGCGTCACCCTGGGCCCGACATGGTTAACACCCAGTGGTCAATTTATTAAAGTCTGTTAATGAGCGCGCTATCCTTGCCGATACTGATCTGCAAATCAATACGACCCCTGGGGCGGCCAATTGACATAGAATGAGTGTGACGCGAGTCACGCCAGGGAAGCCGAACGCGATCTGCTTAAGGCTCAAAGCTCGACACCACTTGCAAATCATTGGAAACAAAGCAAACTATGCGGGTCTGCAACGAGACACCGGGACCGAGCTAAGTGTTTTGTTAGTCCCATGAGGTTCGGTTCCGGTTCCCGTTAGACTTCCCCCATGACATTCACCGCACTGATCGTCGTCTTCGGGCTGGTGGGAATTCTGTTCTTGTTCGCCGCGGTCCGCCGCCTACGCCGGCGCAAGGTTCTCGGCGGAGTACTGAACGGCGCCACTGCACTCGTTCTCATTTTGCTCAGTGTGTGCGCTGCGCTGCTCGCCTCGAATTTGCGCACCTACCAGCGCCTGAGCCTCGAACAACCGGCCGGTGAGTTGCAATTGACGCGTATCGGAGAGCGTGAGTTCAACGCGGTTTTGACCTACCCCAGCCGTGAGCGCGCGAATTTCGCGCTGCGCGGCGATGAGTGGCAGGTCGATGCTCGCGTCCTCAAATGGCATGCCTTCGCCAATATGCTTGGATTCGATACGGCGTACCGCCTGGAGCGAATCAGCGGCAGGTACACGCGCATCGAGGATGAGCGCACACAGGCTCGCAGCGTATATTCCCTGAACCCGCCTCAGCGCATCGACCCCTGGGACCTGGTGCATCGCTATCACTCGTGGATGCCGTGGATGGACGCGCTCTACGGCAGTGCGACCTTCCTTCCGATGGCCGACGGTGCACTGTATGAAATCAAAGTGTCGCAGAGCGGCCTGATCGCGCGTCCGCTCAACCAGGCCGCGCGCGATGCGGTCGGCAGTTGGCACTAATGGCCAAACGCATTGCGCGAATCGTCCTGATCGGGGGCGGCGTGGCGCCGCCGGGTAAACTATGCCGTCGTGCAGAAAATATCCACGCTCACGCTGGTGCTGCTGCTGGCGGTAGCCGGCGTCGCCTGGTGGAAAACCGCGCCGCTCACCGCCAAAGTGACCAAGCAGAGGGCCGCTGAGCTGGCTGCAGCCGAATTGGTGGATCAAAGCACGTATAGGACGGCGCAACGGCTGGCGCGGCTTGCCGAAACCCCCGATGAACAAACCTACGCGCAATCGGCCCTGCGGGTAGCCGACCACGCACTCGCCTTCACGAGCGCATTGCGCGATGTCGGAGCGCACCCGCCCGCCTTGAGTCCCGATGCACTGAAAATCCAAGATCGCATTCGAAAATCTCCAGGATTGCTCGATGCGGATCAGCAACGAGTGACCGAATTGACCGGCGCACTTGCGCAGCTCAAGCGCCGAAGTAGCGGCGACTGCCGAATGAGCGTCGGCTATAATGCGCGCTGCTCCGCGCCGGCTTAGCACAGTGGTAGTGCAACGGTTTTGTAAACCGTAGGTCGGGGGTTCGAATCCCTCAGCCGGCATCAAGAACCACGGGTCTGTACCGGAGACATCCTTTACAGGCTATACCGAAGACATCGTTAACACTTTTGTGGTGAAGGGGTTGGGGTCCTGGTTCGACCCGTCCCTCCACGTCATCAAAGTAACCTAAGTCAAAATCCAGGAAGGTGACAAGCCATATTTTCTCCTCGACCTCGCGGATGCCGACGAGTTGGCCGGAAAAAACTTGGCTTAGGTTGATTTTGCGCTTTCCGATGCAGATGCGGCCACAGCGTGTGGCGCACACCGTGCGATCGTGGAAGGGATACTGCGGTGGCTCAGGGTCTCGGTACGCTCGAGCGGAAGGTGTATACAGTTCGCCTGGGTATCGCATGGCGAGGGCCTGATGAGGCCGCTCATGATTGTAAACCTGGATGAACTTATCGAAGCGGCTCTGCTGTTGCAGGAAGTTGAAGGAGGCCGCGAAGCGCAAGGCCGAGAAGGCTGCCCAAGGAGATAACTTCGAGGCCATCGCTCGCGAATGGCTGGCCCTGCAAGAACCCAAGCTGGCGCCGGCCACATTCGCCAAAGCCGGCTGGACTCTCGAGACCTTCATCTTCCCCGGACTGGGGAAGCGACCGATTAGCAAGATTACTGCGCCGGACCTTCTCGGAGTCCTGCGCAAGATCGAAGTCCGCGGCACCTACGAGACCGCGCATCGGGCCAAGCAACGCTGTGGCCAGGTATTCCGCTACGCCATCGCAACCGGCCGGGCCGTACACGACATCACGGCGGACCTGCGTGGCGCGCTCGCCCCGCTCGTGACCACGAATCATGCCGCCATCACCGACCCCGCGCGGGTCGGAGAGCTGCTCCGCGCCATTGACGGCTACCGCGGCAACTCCACAACAGCCTACGCATTGAGGCTCGCCCCCCTGACTTTCGTCCAACCGGGCGAGCTTCGCCACGCGACCTGGTCGGAGTTCGACCTCGACCACGCCGAGTGGCGCATACCCGCCGAGCGCATGAAGATGCGCGAGCAAAACATCGTGCCCTTGAGTCGACAGGCGGTCGATCTCACGCCGCAGTCAGTTCGTCTTCCCCGCGCTTGGCAACGTCCGCCGACCGATGAGCGAGAACACCGTGAATGCCGCGCTGCGGCGGCTCGGGTACGCGCACGACGAGATGACCGGCCACGGCTTCCGCTCCATGGCCTCGACCCTGCTCAACGAGCAAGGCTGGCATCCGGATTTGATCGAAGTGCAACTCGCACACGCCGAGCGGCACAAGGTGCGAGCCGCCTACAACCGCGCACAACGCTTGGTCGAGCGGCGCAAGATGATGCAATCCTGGGCGGACTATCTGGATCAGCTCAAGCGCGTGACAAATGGGCGTGCCGTGCAGCGAATGCAGGCGGCGTAGACGCCAAGAACTCGTCTAGCGCTGGTATGAGCTGCGGCAACTGCTTTCGCGACGCTACGGCGCCTACAAGCGACCGGGGTACGGTCGTCGATCCCCGTCCCAGGCTCATTGGTCGATCCGTTTTTCCCGGCCCACAATCGCTAGGTGCACGCCGTGCTGCGGCGTATTCCATCGTGCGTGACATGGACCGACTCCAGGCATATCAACTGCATCAAGACTTTCGCGGCGCGCAAAAATGGCTCGGCGTGTGTTGATAACCCCATGTGCAGACTGTCTTCGCACGAACGGCCGCGCCGTTCGCTTCAATCTTGCCCTCAGCGTCACGTTCCGTATTCGCGGTAACATTGACGAATGATTTCGCCCTCTCATTCCCTCAGCGGCTCGGCGCCGACCCCGCTGCTTCCCTCGACTGCGGACTGCACTTGAAATGCACTCCCTCTAGCAGCCCGACGATTTCGAGGGCCTTGCGGACGCAAAATTTATAGTCATGCCCGGAACTCCATAACGAGCGGGTTTTACCGTCCCGGGTGTAGTCGACGCGACAGCGCTGCGGACCACCGGGAGGGCGGTAAATGCCGATCCGGCGGTCCGAGGTTCCCGGAAGGTGGCAGATGAATTGCTCTTGAGCGAGGGCAGCGGGTCCGATAGAGGCCGGCTGCGCCCGCGCGCCACACGGCCACAATGCCGAGATCGCCATAGCAGCCAATAGCGCGCACGGACTCAGAGGCGCTTGCATAAGCAATTAGCAATCAAAGATGCGACCTCACAATATATTCATACGCATTGGCACCGGCCTGGAAGTTCTCTTTTTTGCTCTATCCGTGATCTCGTTCTGGGCAGCTCCCGTACTATGGTCGCGGACCATCGTCGTATCGATTAGCCACGACATTTCCGATCACTGCATAAGGCAAGCTGTAAGTCAGCTACCAGGAATGGCGATCTATGACAGCGGCTTCAAAGATTCCGACCCCATTCTCGTACATACTGCATTAGAGCGATACCGGATTGCTACGATGGTCAAGCATCCCGCCGCGAGGACTGTCACGATATTTGCATACGGTCCTGGAATTCTCAATCTAGAGCCTTGGCGGACTTACGGACGGCTCTTTCCAGTTTAAATAGCTTATCGGATCAGATCTTTCGACAATGCGGTCCGTAACTGAGGATCCGGCCTTGATCAGGCTTACATTCCACTACTTCAGGTCAGCCTATCGCACCCCGCGCGCGTCCGCTTCTTGACGCTCATTTAAACCTCGTCGTTGCCTGGTATTGGCCGACTGCTGACGAGTTGGCTCGTACCGCCGCTGTCGACCCCGTTGCTGCCGGACGTGAGCGGCGGCTATCGGGCGGGTACCGGTAACCTGACTACCCGTCCAAGTGGTCGCAGGAACTCCGCCACCCCAAAAACGGCAAGCCCCGAACGCTTCGCAACAAACATTCGGGGCCCGCCGGTTTCATTCCAGTTCCGTTTCCACTCTTACTTCGGCATCACCTCGCGCGCCAACTTGCTCGCCACCACTTCGCGTATCTCACTGCGCTTCTTTGCGGCTTCGAGCATGGCCTCTCGCGAGCCATAATGCTTGGCGGAAATGGTTGCCGCTTTTGCGTCTATCTGATCGATCGCCGCAAAGTTGGGATACATGGTCGCCACGGCAACGTCCCAATCATCCGGGCGATCCGTTGTCACGTTGTTCCAGACTTTGTAACCGCTGAGCAGGCCTTGCTTCTTCGCCTCCTCATACACCGGCTTCTGGTTCTCTCGGAAATCTTTCCAGAACGCCTCGGACTGCCCTGGCTTGATGTGGTAGTACGTGACGCGCCACACCTGGCCAACATCATAGTTCGGGCTTTGCGCGTAACTGGGAAGCGCGCTCAACAGCATGGCGACAGACAGGCAAGCCCACAAAATTTTTCTCATTAATTTCCCCTGAATTTTTAAAATGAATACAGTTGGCCCAGGTCCGGGCCCCATGAAGTTCGAATCCCTTCAGGTCCGGAACTCCAAGGGCAGGCGAGAGTATATATACCGCCTCTTTGAGCATCAAACACACGTATCGAGCCATCTGGTCATGCTCTCGCGGACACGATTTTCGGACGCATACGAAGCCCGCACTAGTCGCTCTATTCCCATGGGAACTATCGCTGCAAAATTCACCTTATTCCTTGCGGTTGTAACACAGTGAACGAGTCCTTTGTGCCCGATCCGACCGGTCGTGAATGTCGGCTTCGGGATAGCCTACTGCGCCGCTCGGCGTCATAGATCTAAGCCAACGTCTTCTCAGCGGGGTGGAGATCCGACTGAAGAAATGATCGGCTGCGCGACTCCCGAGCGACTAGACTAGGTTTAGTCCAACGATTGAACAGGCGACTATGGGGAAAACCGAGCGGCAGGCAACAAGATTAGTGTTTCTCGTGGTTGGTTTCGTCGCGGCGGCGTGGGCCTGTTTGGTCCCTTTCGCGAAAGCCAACGCCGAATTGGATGAGGGAACCCTCGGGCTAGTGCTTCTCTGCTTGGGTGTTGGGTCGATACTCGCGATGCCGACAGCCGGCGCGCTGAGTACGCGGTATGGATGTCGATTTGTACTCACTGTGTCATCTCTGGTTGCGTGCGCCGCGTTACCGCTGCTGGCGACTGTGTCATCCGCGCCATTGCTGGCCGTTGTTCTCTTCGTTTTCGGTGCTGCTTTGGGTTCGGCGGATTGCGTAATGAACGTTCAGGCGGTGATCGTGGAGCGTGCCGGTGCAAAGCCTATGATGTCAGGCTTCCACGCCTTCTACAGTCTGGGCGGCATCGTTGGAGCTGCGAGCATCAGCATCCTGATGATGCTCGGGGCTACGCCGCTTAACAGCACGCTGGCCGCACTCGCAGTCATGGTTCTGGCGGTGTTGGTTGCCTACCCAGGCCTGTTGCCCTATGGCAATCCGGCCGAAGGCCCGGCGTTTGCAATTCCGCGTGGCGTAGTACTCTTCCTCGGCGTGCTGTGCTTCATCGTATTCCTGGTGGAAGGTTCAATGTTGGACTGGAGTGCGGTCTTGATTACCGAGCAGCGCGGTACGGGTCCAGCTCAAGCAGGATTTGCATTCGCGAGCTTCTCGATGGCGATGACATTGGGCCGACTGATTGGCGATAGAGTCGTCGCCAAGATGGGCAGACGGCCCGTGGTCGCTATTGGCGGACTGCTCGCTGCTGGCGGCATCGCGTTAGCAACTTTGGTCTCAATTCGCGCGGTCGCGTTGCTTGGGTACGCGCTCGTCGGCGTTGGTTGCTCCAACATCGTACCGGTACTGTTCACTGCTGTGGGCCGGCAAAGGACCATGCCGCAAGCAGTAGCGGTGCCGGCGATTACCACATTGGGATACGCAGGCATTCTCACGGGTCCCGCAGGCATCGGCTTCATCGCTCAGCACAGCAACCTATCGGTCGCGTTCCTCTTTGTCGCAACGCTCATGGTTGCTGTGGCTGTCAGTAGCGGGTTCTTGCGAGCCTTAGATAACTGAGTGACCAACTACTTGCGACGCTACACTTTACTGTGAACAGGCGCTGCGTTTGGACGCCGTCTGGCATCGCAACATATTGATGAATTGGGTCCGCAGCCTGAAATCCTAGTCAATATTGAACCCTTGTCTACAGTCAATGCTACCGCAAGCGACCAGCGGCCGCTTTGAGGCAAGCAATTCGCAACGGTCACCGGGCGCTCTTGGCCGACTAGCGACGGTCACCGGGTTTCCCGTCGCCGCTAGAGGGGTATCGACCCGGAGCTGACTTTGGTGACTGGCAGTACATGGACGCCCCCAC
>PMMB01000153.1 GCA_003165495.1 Gammaproteobacteria bacterium
ATGGCGTCCTGCATGAGCTGGTTCATGTGCTGCCGGGTCTCCTGCATCTGCTTGACCAGTTGCGCCCGGACATCCGGCAGCGAGCGTCCCGCGAACGCCTCATTCAGATAATTGGCGGCGCGTCGCAACTCCTCCGTCGAGTAGTAGCGGTCGAGCTGGACCACCCGGTTCTGCACCTCGCGGTTGTTCATCACCATGATGGCGAGCGCGCGATTCTCCGACAGGGCGATGAATTCGATTTGCGACAGGGCGACGTAGTTGGGGTTCGGCAGCGTCACGAGGCCGGCCATGTGCGTGACGCTCGACAGCATCTGCGACACGGTCTGGACCAGTGAGCGGCCATTGGCCGCATCCGAACTCAAGTGGCGCTGGATTTCCTCGATCTCCTCGTGATGCAAGGGCTTGAGCTTGAGCAGGGTATCGACGAAGAAACGGTAGCCCTTGTCGGTGGGTATGCGCCCGGCCGATGTGTGCGGCGAGGCGACGAACCCCAGATCTTCCAAGTCAGCCATGACGTTGCGAATGGTGGCTGACGAGAGGCTCAAACCCGAATCGCGCGACAAGGTTCGCGACCCGACGGGCTGTCCATCGCGAATGTAATTCTCGATCAGGGCTTTGAGCAGCAGTTGCGCCCGCTCGTTGAGCCCGTCCTCGGTACCTTCTGTCATACGGTCCATATAACATGTTTGAAGCTACCTAGCGTATCCGCCCGAAGTCAAGTCGAGCGATTCGGCCCAAAATCTTTCAGTTCCATCGCGTGACCGGCTCGCCGCGGTCATGCTACAAGGAATCGCTTATGTCCCATTCGTTTCAATCCATCGCGCTGGTCGGCAATGCCAAAGATTTGCGCGTCGCCGAATGCATGCTGAGTCTCGCCGGTCACTTCTATTCAAAGGGCGTACGCGCCCTGGTCGATCCCGGCGTCGGTCTGGCCTTTCGGCCGGACAGCGTCGTGCCCTGCCCCGAACAAGCGTTCGCCACTCGAGCGGATCTCATCATCGCCATCGGCGGCGACGGCACTCTGTTGTACGCGGCGCGGCTGGTCGCTGGGCATTCGGTGCCGCTGCTCGGTATCAATCGCGGCCGGCTGGGATTTTTGACCGACGTAAGCCCCAGTTCGATGCTGGAGGACGTGGACACCGTACTCGCCGGGCGCTACAGCGAGGATCGGCGCTCGCTGCTGGCCGCGCGCTTGGAAAAACACGACGCCGAGGCGGTGAGCGCCCTCGCCTTGAACGACGTGGTGGTCAATAAATGGAAAACCGGCCGCACCATGGACTTCGAAACCTCGATCAACGGACGTTTCGTCAATTCGCATGGCGGCGACGGCATGGTGATCGCCACGGCGACCGGCTCGACCGCCTATGCTCTGTCCTGCGGCGGTCCCATTGTCGAGCCCGACCTCGACGTCTGGGTGATGGCCCCCATTTCCCCGCATACCTTGAGCGACCGTCCGATCGTGGTGCGGGCTGGCAGCAAGATCCAGTTGCGCATGTCGGATCGCTTCGAATCCCGGGCCCAGGTGACCTGCGACGGCAGCGCAATCGGCGATCTCGAGCAGGGTGACAATCTGTATGTCGAGGGCGCCGACGCCCAAATCACCCTGCTCCATCCCCCCGGTTATGACTACTACCGGCTGCTGCGCTCGAAGCTGCATTGGGGCCGCGGCGCGTACGGCGTTCTAAACGACACGCGAGATACCGAGTAGGTCTGCATGCTCACCCACCTTCAGCTGCGCGATCTGGTTCTCGTCGATCAAGCCGAGCTCGAGCTCAAATCCGGCCTCACGGCCCTCACGGGCGAGACCGGTGCCGGTAAATCCATCGTCGTCGATGCCCTTCTGCTCATCGCCGGCGGCCGCGCCGGAGGCGACGTCGTGCGCCAGGGCGCGGAACGCGCCGAAGTGGCGGCGAGTTTTGCGGCGCTTCCGGCGACCGCGAAAGCCTGGCTCGACGCGCAGGCGATCGAATATGACGGCGACCTCGTAGTGCGGCGAGTGATCGGCGCGGACGGCCGTTCACGCGCCTATGTGAACGGCCAAGTGGTGCCGATACAAGCATTGCGCGAACTGGCAGAGTTCCTCATCGAAATCCACGGCCAACAAGAATTCCAGCGTCTGGTGAATCGCGGCGCCCAGCGCGAGATGCTGGACGAACACCTGTCGGATCCGGCATTGCTCGGCGTCGTTTCCGAACTCTACGAGCGCTACCGCGCGTGCCGCCGCGACTTCGATTCGCTCACGTCCGCCGCCGAGAATCGCGACTCGCGACTCGATTTATTGCGTTATGAACTCGCCGAACTCAAGGCCGAGGTCACTACGGTGGCCGCCATCGAAGAACTCTTCGTCGACGTCAAGCGCGTGGCCGGCCGCGGCCGATTGGCGGCAGCGGCTCGAACCGCCTTGACCGCCGCGTACGAATCGGACGGCGACAGCGCTCATGATTTATTGGGCAGAGCTCACGCGGCGTTGCGCAATGTCGGAGACGCCGACCCGCAGCTCGCCCCTATGGTGAAGCTGTTGGCGGAGGCCATGATCAACACCCACGAGGCCGCGGAAATGCTGCGCCGCTACCTGGACGCTCTCGACATCGATCCCGCGCGCCAGGAAGAGATCGAGCGCCATGCCGCCGCGCTCGAGGCCCTGGGACGAAAGCACCGCGTACGGGTTTTGGACCTTCCCGCGCAGTTGTTGCGCACCGAAATGGAATTGACCACGCTCGACAACGCGCAGCTCAGCTTAAGCAAGCTCGAACTTGAGCTGAGCGCGCTGAACCGCGACTACCGCGCCGCCGCACAGCGCCTGACGGAGGCGCGCAAGGCCGCCGCCGACCACTTAGGGTCCCACATCACTCGGCTCATGCAGGCGCTCGGCATGGCGGGTGGTCGTTTTGCGGTCAGTATCGCGCCGAGTGACACGGAATTCGGCGCCAAGGGCAGCGATGACATCGAATTCTTGGTAAGCGCGAATCCCGGACAAGCGCCCAAAAGCCTCGCCAAGGTCGCCTCCGGCGGCGAACTATCGCGCATCAGTCTCGCAGTGCAGGTGGCGGCGGCCGCGAAGACCTCCGCACTGTGCATGGTGTTCGACGAGGTCGATGCCGGCATCGGCGGCGCGGTGGCTGAAATCGTCGGGCGACAATTGCGCGACTTGGGCGAACGCGCCCAGGTGTTGTGCGTGACTCATCTGGCGCAAGTCGCGTCGCAGGCGCACAGCCAGTTTCGGGTCACCAAGCTCTCCGACGGCAAAATCACGCGTACGGCGGTGAAGACCTTAGGTCCGCTCGAGCGCGTCGACGAAATTGCGCGCATGTTGGGCGGCATCGACATCAGCGAGCAGGCGCGTGCCCATGCGCGCGAGATGCTGGCGCGCGCCGCGCCCGCGGCGGACCATCTTAAGAAAAAACGCGCGCCCTCGGCGCGACAGTGACGGCGCCGCTACTTGACGCGTTTTTGAGTGGGACAGTTGGGCTTGCGGCAATGCCCATACAGAATCAACGCGTGATCGCTGATCTCGAACCCTAGGCGCTTCGCCACCGCGTGCTGGCGCTCTTCGATCCCGCCGTCCATGAACTCTTCGACGCGACCGCAGTCGACACACACGATGTGATCGTGATGCCCGCCTTGATTGAGCTCGAACACTGCCATGCCGCCTTCGAAATGATGGCGCGTGACGAGGCCGGCCGCCTCGAACTGGGTCAGTACGCGGTACACGGTGGCGAGGCCGATGTCTTCGTTGGACACCAGCAGCTTTTTGTAGATGTCCTCAGCGCTCATGTGGCGCGCCGACCCGTCCGCCAGAATGTCGAGGATTTTCAGCCGCGGCAGCGTAACCTTGAGGCCTGCATTGCGCAGGTCGTTGCTTTCGCTGGTCGAGTCAGGTTTGAGGCGCTGCGGCATGCTGTGCCATCCGGTATGATACAGGTCCGATTATCAATCATTTAACGGCTGCGCACCACTTTGATGAATATACTGCAACGGGTTCTTTTGGGAATGGCCTTGGGCGCGCTGGCGTCGGGATGCGTCTACCGCATCAACATTCAACAGGGTAATTTCTTGGACCAAGCGACGGTCGAACAGGTCAAAGCCGGCATGACGCGCAGCCAGGTTCGCTACTTGCTGGGCACGCCGATGGTCGCCGACAGCTTCAACAAGGAGCGCTGGGATTACATCTACTACCTGAAGAAGGGCCGCAGTAGTCACGTCGACTCGCGGCGCGTCACGGTCTATTTCGACGGCGACAAGGTCGCGAAGCTCGATAAACCGACGGCCGCCGAGGCGGCGGCGCAGGACGCTTCCGCGGCGAAAATCAAGAACGGCCGCATTTATTAGGCGACGCGCCGGGTTCAACGGGATCGAGGCGGCGCCGTGCTTAGGGCTTTGTGCGGGCCTGCTTGGCGCGTGCGCGGCGCGCGACTTTGGGATCCGCGGCGAGCGGCCGGTAGATCTCGATGCGATCGCCTTGCTGTAGAGCGTGATCCGGCCGAGTCGGTCTGCCGAAGATACCGAGCGCTGAATTCGCCAGATCCACACCGGTGAAATCAGGGTCGAAAGCGGCCAGCCGCAAGGCGTCCGCCACGCAGGAACCGGACGGGAGGCTCAAGGCCTTGACGACGGCGCGCTGCGGCTCGGCATAGGCGATCTCGATCTGCAGCGGCGCGTCGTTCACTCGTTCCTAACCTGGTATACCGCTGCCGGCCGGATACATCGCCTGCGCGCGCAGCACGAAGGCATCGATGATGGTGCCGCACAGCGCCTCGAACACGGCGTTGAAAGCGGTCGCGGTCAAGCGGTTCTTGAACTCGAATTCGACCCGAAAGTGCACCCGCGAGCCGCGCGTGCCTATCGCTTCGAAGCGCCATTCACCGATCAAATCGCGGAACGGCCCGTGCAGCAGCTGCATGTGGATCTGCGCATCTTGCACCAGGGTATTGCGCGTCGTGAATTCGGTCCGCAGCACGCCGCGCGCCACTTTGAGAGCCGCAATGCGTTCGCCGGCGGACACATCCTCCACGCGAGCGCCGACGCACCAGGGCAGGAATTCGGGATAGCGAGCGACATCATTCACCAGGGCGAACATTTGCGCGGCCGTATAGGTCACCAGAGCGCTGCGCTCGACTACCTGCATTTGTACTCCCCGGCGGCGTCGCCGCCTCCGCGGATTCTCCGGCAAAAGCGCGGGCGCCGCCACCGGCGAATCGGTAGACTTGCCATGCGCTCCGCGCAACTGTTGACGGGGCCGAAGCGGCCCCGTCCGATAATTGTCGTGAACCAACATGAAAACTCCCGATAAATTGCCGCCGATCGCCGTCAATCGCAAAGCACGCTTCGATTACTTCATCGAGGAGCGCTTCGAGGCCGGCATCTCCCTCATGGGTTGGGAAGTCAAAAGCATGCGCGCCGGCAAGGCGCAGATCGCCGAAGCTTACGTCTACTTGAAGAGCGGCGAAGCATTTCTCTTCGGCGCCCACATCAACGCGCTGAATTCGGCATCGACTCACGTCGATACCGACCCCACGCGCACGCGGAAGCTTTTGCTCAACAGGCGCCAGCTCGATCACATGGTCGGGGCGGTCGAGCGGCGCGGGTACACCATCGTGCCGCTGGAACTGTATTGGAAGGAAGGCCGCGCCAAGCTCGAGATTGGCCTCGCCAAGGGCAAGAAGCAGCACGACAAGCGGGCCAACGAGAAAGATCGCGACTGGCAACGCGACAAAGGCCGGATCATGAAGGCCAGCCGGCGATGATGCCGCCCCGCCAGGGTCATTTGGTTCGCGGGCCCAGAGCGCGTAAACTGACGCCTCGATTGGGGCCGACCGGTTTCGACACGGGTTGCGAAACTACAGGGGCGTACCGAGGTGCAGGTTCCTCGTTAAACCATTTGCAAACTTATAGTTGCCAATCAAGACAACTACGCTCTAGCCGCCTAATCGCGGCTGAACCCTAAGCGGCTCGTGCTGATGCGACCGTTTAGGGGTAGCGCTCATCAGCTAGTGGAGCACACGTGCCTGGGGTGTGTTCAACGAAAAAATACCGGGCTGGCTGCTTGCTTTCCCTGCCCGTCGGGTAGCGAGCGGTGAGAACAATAGACTGGGCTACGTACGTAGATCTTGTAGCGTAGGACTTGTGGACGGGGGTTCGATTCCCCCCGGCTCCACACCAATTTTGCCTGCGCAGCAGCGACCTCAGGCGAATGCGCGCTGCTGCTTGCGCGATAGCCACAAACCCTCGCCCGCGTAGATCAGTAGCGCCGCCCAGATGAGCGCGAAGCCGATGGCGCGCGTGCGCTCGAACCGCTCGTGAAACGCGAACACGCCGCAAGCGAACTGCAATGTCGGCGCGATGTATTGAAGTACTCCGACGGTCGAGTACGGAAGCAGGCGCGCTCCGTACGCGAACAGAAATAGGGCGATCGCGGTCAGCGGTCCGCTTCCGATCAGCAGTAGAGCGATTGCGGGTCCCGCGTGACCCAGCGCGCCTGTGCCCGCAGACTCACACCAGAGTAGATACACCGCGGCGAAGGGGAGGAGCACGAGCGTTTCTGTCGCGAGTCCGGGCAGCGATTCGACCCTCACGACCTTGCGGATCAGGCCGTAGGTTCCAAACGAGAATGCGAGAGTCAGCGCGATCCACGGCAGACTGCCGGCCACGATGGTGAGATAGGCGACACCGGTTGCTGCGAGCGCCACGGCAGTCCATTGCGCGCGGGTGAGCCTCTCGGACAGCAGGGCCACTCCCAGCAACACATTGACCAGCGGGTTGATGAAATATCCCAGACTGGCCTCGACGACGTGGCCGTTCAAGACGGCCCACAAATAAACG
>PMMB01000249.1 GCA_003165495.1 Gammaproteobacteria bacterium
TCTTCTTCAGTAGCGCCGACGAGCCAGGCCAATCGCCGATGCGAGTCAGGGAAACGCGCGCTGAAGAAGGCGGCATGAGCACCGGAGGCTGCCTCGCGTTGATTTGCGTGCCAAGAGCGCCGGTTGGAAATACCGGGAATTTGCGCGCTCACGCCTAAACTACTTGACCGGCGCTGCCGAATCGTCGGGTACAGTCGGCGCGAAACCCCACGGGGTGCTTCGCAGCGATGCGGCGACGATCCATGCCGACGACGCCAGCAAGAAGGTCACGAAGGTCTCCGACCATTGAATTTGCGTTGAAGGCGCCCATTCAGGCGTGGGTTGCGCGAAAAAACTCGGTAACCAGACCAAAACACCAAAAAGACTCATCATGATGGCTTCCAGTGTCGCCGCCAAGCGGGGAAGAACCCCAACGAGAAGGCCGAAGCCCGCGGCAGCGTGACCGACTCCGGTAAGATACGCGAGCCCCGTCCGACCGGGAAGCCACGCCGGTACCATTGTCGCCGTAAACGTGGCGTAGGCGAAATGCGCGGCGCCGTACACGACGCAAGCCGCGCCGAACAGCACTCGCGCCACGTGTAGCGCGCGGTCGCCGGTCACCACAGTCACCGTGGGCGCGTCATATTGGCGGCGTAGCACAGCGTAGAGAATCCATGCGCCAACCAGTGGTCCCAGGGCTTCGCTAAAACCGTACCAGGAGCCGATGATCAGAGGCTTGAGCAGAACGGGGGGCGCGCGTGCCACGGCCCAGATCGATTCGTACACTCCGATAATTATCGCGCTTACCAAAGCTGTGCGCGCAAAGAACAAGCCGGCGCTTGCAGCCAGCAAGATCGCCCCCGATCCATATGCCCAAACTTCCGGCCAGGGAAGCAAAGCAGGAAACGGCGCCAATATTGGTGCGAAGTTGCCGTAAACTAAACTAAGTATGGCGAGGCCTGCCACTGCGGTTCCGAACAGAGCACGGCCGAATCGAGATATCCGCATATTGAGATTGCCTACGTCCAAGGACAGCCCCGCAGATAGTGGGCAGGCCAGCGTTCACATGCAATAGTATCCTTACGACAGCGCTCGGACTAATTCTGCAAAATCGATCGCTGCGCCTCCTGAACCTCGGACCTTCCAGGCTTATCAGCGCGAGCGCAAGTCTTCAATATTTCGTGAAAATATTTTTGACTCGTATCGCGATTCCCGCTGAGCTGCGCAGCGTGCGCCGCTCCATATAGCGAGCGTAAGCGCCCCGGCTCCTTCTTCAGCGTCGCTTCGAATTGCATCAGTGCCTGCGCAGGCTCATTCATCTCCAGCAACATCTCGCCCAGCAACTCACGCGCCGGGGCCAGCGGCCCAGGCGTCACCGCGCTTTTCTCCGTCCCATCTTCCAATTCCGATGCCGACCTCATCTGCCGCAGCGCTCCCTCTTTTTTACCCTCTGCTAGCGCAGCCCATGCCCGGACCGCAAGCTCCTGGATTTCCACCTGCCGCGCCCAGTAGTCTTCGTTAGCCTTCAAGAGCCGCACTCGGATCTGCTGTAGCGCAGTCGCTGACTCATGCGCCGCCGCCGCTTGCCCCAGTCGCGCCGCGCCTAACCCGCGGGCAAACCATGTCATAGCATCGGCATACGGAAACGGTGTCTCCCGCAGCGCGAGTTGCACGGCCTGCTTCCAGTCCCGACGCTCCAGCGCGTAGCGCGCCGGGATCGCCGCTAGCGCGAAATATCCAACCGACGGGCCTCCGGCGCCGCTGATCACGACTTTCGGATCGAAGCGTGATGCGATCTCCGGCAAGGATTTGACTATCCGTCCCGCTGCCTCGTCTTGCCCTGTTTGCAGGTAGGCGTACGTTTCGTAGTCACTGGCGTGCAACTCTTCTGCCGTCTGACCCTCGCGCCGTGCCGCTGCTGTCGCCGCTATGTTGCTTTCGATGGATTCTTGCCAGTACCCCGTGCGGGTGAAGGTATGCGATGGCATGTGCAGCGCATGCGGCGCATCTGGGGCAATTTCCGAATAACGCCGCGCCGCCACGAGCCCCCGACTCGCCAGCGCTGGCACGTCGTAAGTATGGATAATGTAATGTGCTAGCCCAGGATGCGTTGGCTCCTCCTCGAATAATTTTTCGAGAATCACTCCTGCCTTTAGCCGGTCGGCATAAGTCTTGACCGCGGGATCTTCCGAAGCCGCGAGCGCCAATGCATAGAAGATTTGCGCCTCATGGTCTTCTGGATATTTTGCCGCAACATCCCTCATGGCGTCGCGATAGGCGAGCAAGCGCGCTCGCTGCTGGGTGCTCTCGAAGTCGCTGTACAACTTACCGACGGCCGCAATATACGCCCGCTCGCGGTCCGTCTTCGCGCCCACGATCTTGCCGCGCTCTGCGCTTTCTCGTCCTAGCTGCAACTGGCCCCTGTCCTTCATTCCGGCGGCGAAAGGATTGCTCCAATCGCTAAGAGCAATTCCCCAGTGGGCGATTCCGCACGTCGGGTCCTCAGCCAGCACCGCGTTGAATCCTTCTATGGCACGGCTGAACTGGAAGGAATGCAGCAGCGCTACCGCCCGGTTGAATTCCTTCTCCACAACTTCGTTGCATGATGTGGCAAAGTGCACCGTGCCCAACTTCTCGCCACTCTCATGCGGATGCTCCTGCGCAATGCCGTGCGACGTCACCAAGGTCAGCACAACCGTCGCACTGAGTGTTGCTCTGGCCATTTAGGCTCCTCCAGCCCCGAGTATTGGGCGATGGCGCCATCCGCCTGCGGCTCTACCCGGACCACATTGAGACATTCGACTAATAAAGTTTGACCCTCAGAAGCCGACGCTCGCCGCGCGGGCGAACTCGCACTTCGACGGACCGCACACTCGCTTGCGACAACAAGGCGGCGGTCAGCCAAGGGTGTCGACAATGCGAACGATCGAAAGCGCCTCTCAATTTCCGCCGGAGATTATTTTGCCGTCCATAATTAGGTCGCCGGGCTTCATACCTGCCGGGCAGCTACCCAGATACTTGGCGTCCATGATCATCACGGATTCCGATTTGCCCACGTTCATGTGCATCTCCGTATGAGACGCGGTATCGCCTTGATACGTGTAGACGACTTTGGTGACGGAGCCGGCGTTTGGCCCTTTGGCGCATCGGCTCTCCTCCACGTACGTATTGGCCGACGGTTGAGTCACGCTAGAGGTGCATTCATTCTTCTTCCTCGACTCCTCTGCGTTCGACTGCATCGACTTCGTGAGCTCCTTCGATTGACACATCCTCGCCGACCTATCAGACACGGTCTTGCCTTGCTGGGTCAGCGTACTGTGAGTCTCCCAAAGGCCCTCTTTCGTCGGTGGGGGCTTGATTCCATCCGCCCCGGCAATTCCGATCCAGAGCGACAGAACCGCAACGAGGAACGCAGGCTTGAATGTCATGTCCATTCCTTTGCCGGAGTGGGAGCGATTATCGAGGTTGCCCGGCGGGACCGACTTTATCACACGGCCCGCCACCCGCGTCTCAGCGCATCGGTTAGCGAGATTGACGTGCCCTAAAGCCGTATTTGAGATCGATTGCCAAGTGACAATTGTCAGCGTACATATATGACTCGAATCGGCGGGGTCCTGAACCAGTGATCATCAGCTTCCGCCACAAGGGTGTCGACTTGGTTGATTACCACTGACGGAGAATGTGCTCATGACGATGAAAGTGCCGCCGCACCCCGGATTGTCGGTGCGCTTTGATTGCCTTGAGGCATTAGGACTTTCTGTAACCGCCGGCGCGAAGGTTCTGGGCGTTACTCGTCAGGCGCTGAACAATCTCGTCAATGAAAAGGCCGGAATTTCGCCTGAAATGGCAATCCGGCTCGATAAGGCTTTTGGCGGCACCGCCGAGGCGTGGCTGGCGTTGCAGGCCGCCTACGATCTGGCTCAGGCCCGAAGGAAGCCGCTCGCCGGTGAGGTGAAGCGCTATATGCCAAAATCTCGAAACGAGCGCCTGCGGGCGGCGTAGCGGGAGATTTTTTAGTCCATTCGTCAAATCAAGTTTCCCCATGTATAAAAATCATGAATTCTGGAAGTTCTTTGACAATGAAGCTGCGGCGAAGTTGGCTCTAAGGGAAAAGACGTTCCGTAAGATATTTGAACATCTAGACTTAGTTGAAGGGCCGATAACGATAGTAGAAACCGGTTGTGCTCGATTGGCAGATAACTGGGCGGGAGATGGGCAAAGTACGGTGATGTTTGATAAGTACATAAGCAGCCGAGATCAGGAATCCGTGTGCTACACGGTTGACATAAATCCAACTTCTGTCTCGGAGTGCAAAAAATTAGTTAGTCCGAGAATACATATAACCCAGGACGATAGCGTTCATTATCTAAATGTCTTGGCCAGGCAATTCAGCCAAGCCGAGAAGTGCATCAGTTTCCTCTATCTGGACTCTTTCGATCTCGATAAGACGTATTGGTATCCCTCCGCAATCCATCACTTAAAAGAATTAACGGCGGTGATGCGTTTTATCGATGCGAAAACCCTGGTGGTAGTAGATGACTGCCCGCTGAATGGAGATTTTATTCCGGGGACCGGGACTCAAATTTCCTTTCTCGCACCGGCATCGGTCGGTGGTAAAGGCAGGCTGGTTGCCGAATATGCAGCAGCGGCCGGCGCAAGGATTCTATTTTCAGATTACCAAGCAGGGTGGACCGGGTTCTAAATTGGTGCCATATGCCCAGCAGAGGTCGCTCGCACACGGCCTGATGCATTCCTCTAGCGGTCGGTTTATGCTAGGTCCAAATAGATAAATAGTGTAGCGATGGATTGGACGCCTCACGCTCAAAGGATGGCCCCAAGGGCGCACTCGCCAGACTCCGTAAGTTGGACGACCGGTGTGTCCCGAGATTAAAAATCCGTCGCGAATGAATGGTCGCCAGAATCGGCGTGACCAGCGCGTAGCTCGCACACGCCGGACGGCGAAAAGCACGCTCCGTAGCGGGAGTCGGAAGTCGATCGATGTGCGTTGGAAGGGGTGATCTCTCATGAATAAGATATGGGGCGTCGTGCTTGCGGCCGTTGGGGGGTTCGCGCTCGGCGGGATTGCCTTGTACCGGCAGGAGCCCGTAAATTCACTCTGGCTCGTCGTGGCGGCCGTATGCGTCTACCTGCTCGGCTACCGCTTCTACGCCGCCTGGATCACGGCGAAAGTCTTTCTGGTCGATCCGACCCGCGCCACTCCCGCCGAGCGGCTCAACAACGGTCGGGATTTCGTTCCGACTCACAAATGGGTCGCCTTCGGCCACCACTTCGCGGCTATTGCTGGGCCCGGGCCGCTCGTAGGTCCGACACTTGCCGCGCAGTTCGGTTATCTGCCCGGCACTCTGTGGATCATCATCGGTTCGGTGCTCGGCGGCTGCGTGCAGGACATGACGATACTGATGCTCTCTACCCGCCGGAACGGGCGGAGTCTCGGACAGATGGCCCGAGATGAGTTGGGGCAGCTTGGTGGCTTTGCGGCCCTGATTGGCACATTGATGATCATGATCATTCTCATAGCCGTGCTCGGCCTCGTGGTCGTCAACGCGATGAAACGCAGCCCCTGGGCGACATCGACTGTCTTTGCGACGATCCCCGTTGCGATCCTCGTCGGTTTCTACATGCGCTCCTGGCGACCCGGCCGCGTACTCGAGGCATCCGCGTTCGGCGTGACTCTCATTCTTCTCTCAGTATTCGGCGGCGGGTGGATTGATCATCAGCCGTGGTTGCGTACGCTGTTCGACTATCCGGGTCTCTCGCTCGCGGGATTCGTCATCATCTATGGCTGGTTCGCTGCGATCCTGCCGGTGTGGCTGCTGCTCGCGCCCCGCGATTACCTTTCCACGTTCCTAAAGCTTGGCACCGTCTTCTTGCTCGCCATCGCGATTCTGCTCATGCATCCGCAACTCAAGATGCCGGCCATCACGCAATTCGTCAACGGCACGGGTCCGCTGTTCAGCGGCAAGGTGTTTCCGTTCGTGTTCATCACGATCGCGTGCGGTGCCATTTCCGGATTCCATGCGCTGGTCTCCAGCGGCACGACACCGAAGCTAATCACTAACGAGCGGGACGTGCGTCTCATCGGATACGGCAGCATGGCGCTCGAGTCGCTGGTCGCCATTATGGCGATGATCGCAGCCACGCTGCTCGACCCAGGCGTGTACTTCGCAATCAACGTCGGCGCGGGAGTTGTCGGCGCCGCACCGGAGATGGCCGTCCATACCATCACGGGTTGGGGCTTCCCCGTCACTACGGAACAGATGGCGAACCTTGCCCACGACATGGGCGAGAGCACTCTGTTTGCGCGCACGGGCGGTGCGCCGTCGCTCGCGGTCGGTATGGCAAGCATCTTCGGCGCCACCTTCGGCCGCGGACTGCTGAGCGTGTGGTATCACTTCGCAATCATGTTCGAAGCCGTGTTCATCCTGACAACCGTCGATGCCGGTACGCGTGTCGGTCGCTTCATGCTGCAGGATCTCCTCGGCCACGTATGGAAACCGCTCGGTCGCACGTCGTGGTACCCGTCAGTGGTGATCGCGAGCACGCTGATCGTCGCGGGTTGGGGTTATTTCCTGTACATCGGCGTGATCGATCCGAACGGGGGCATCAATATCTTGTGGCCGTTGTTCGGCATATCGAATCAGATGTTGGCCGCCATCGCACTATCGGTGGCGACGGGCATCATCATCAAGTCGAGCAAGGCACGCTATGCACTGGTCACGGCGCTGCCGCTCGCGTGGCTCGCACTCGTGACGACCGTAGCCGCCTGGCAGAAGGTCGTGAGCCCGAATCCGAAGCTCGGCTTCTTCTCAGGGGCAAGCGAAATGTCGGCTAAGCTCGCCGCCGGGGCGTTGCCACCGGATCGCGCGGCCGTGGCTTCGCAGCTGATTTTCAATCAACGACTCGACGGCTGGCTCACTGTATTGTTCACAGCCATTCTGTGGTTCGTGATTTTCGACATGAGTCGCGTGTGCTTGCGCCGGCTGCGCGGGTTGCCGGTCATCAAAAGCTCTGAAGCACCTTATCAACCGACGAAATTGGACGGCATCGAGGTGGCGGCGGGGCTACAGGGTGCCGCGCAGGGGAGTCACTGATGGGTCAGGCACGTGTGGTAGCTAGGCGCGCCATTCGCTGGGTCGGTGCGGCGTGGCGCTATTTACGAGCAGTCTCGGGGGATGATGCCTATGACCGGTACCTGGCACATCATGCGATCCAGCACGTCGGCGAGCCGATCATGACCCGCAAGGTGTTTTTCATCGACCTTCAACGGCAAAAATGGACCGGGGTGACCCGCTGCTGTTGACCGGATCGATAATCCCGGGCCGGTTGCCGAGGTGGACGTCGTCGCCGAAATCCTGTATATTCTCGTCAGGAGTATCCGGGAGGCAGCATGAGTCAAGAAGCCAGGAAAGTGATTCGAGCGGGGTCGGCCGCTGCCGCGGTGCCGACGCAGCTGTATGAGGAAGCGCGCCGGCGACTGTTGGTGAATGAACCGATGCGGGGTGATGCGGGGCAGGGGGCTTCTACGGCGGCCGCGCTGACGATGGGCGAAATGGACGCGTTGGAATCGGTGGGATTATCGACCGCACCTTGGACTGTCGGTCCTAAGGGCGATCCGCTGATGCGTTCCATCGCGGACTATATGGCCTTGCTCGAAACCAGCTTGACCACCGCTGAAGCCGCGCGATATTTGAAAGTCGACGTGAGTCGCATCCGTCAGCGATTGCGCGAGCGCTCGTTGTTCGGCATCGACTACGATGGGGAGCGGCGGCTGCCGCGGTTTCAGTTCGAGCGCAAGCAGGTGTTACCGGGGCTTCGAGACGTCATCAGTGCGTTGCCCGAGGCGCTGAATCCGTTGGATGTCGCGGAGTGGTTCTTATCGCCGAATCCGGATTTGGAGCTGGAGAAGTTTGACGCGCCGTTGAGCCCGCGTGAGTGGCTGCTCAAGGGCGAGAGCGTTGATGCGGTCGTTATGCTTGCGAAGGGTTTTGAGTAGCACCGTCGACAGCTTGCGACCGTGGCGAAATTTCCTCATTCCCCCGGCGTGGCAGCGCTCGCGCGCCTGACGCCGACGACACACGTCATCCCAAGCGGGACGCGACTCGCGCGGGTGTACTACGCGGGCGGGCGCCACCCAAAAGCGTGGAATGCCTTTCGTTACTTCGGTCCTGTGAATGCGCGCTGGGATCATCAGACGCGGAACTCCGACGGCGAGGCCGAAGTTCAAGATCGGGGCACTTACTACACGGCGACGGATGCAAAAACCTGTCTCGCGGAAACATTTCAGAGTACGCGGCGCATCGACCGAGCCTTTCATTCGCCGTGGCTGGTGGTCTTTGAAACGGCTTCGCCGTTGCTCGTGCTGGATTTAACGGGCGATTTCGCCACGCGAATGGGCACGTCGATGGCGATACATTCAGGGAGTCGCGAGCGTGCGCGAGCCTGGGCGCGCGATTTGTACGAGGCGTTCAAGGACATTCAGGGAATTCAATATGCGTCGTCGATGAACGGCGGCGCACCGGCATTCGCGCTCAATGAGCGGGCGCTGAAGTTGCCAGTATTTCCCGCGCATCCGTTGTTTCATCGCGCGCTTAGCGATGATGTGATGCTCGATCCGTTGAAGCATGCAGCGCAGGCGCTGGGGTATGCGTTGTGATAGTCGGCAGGCGGCCCAACTCCTGCCGGTCATCGCGCCGAATGGACATCCCTGAAGCCGCCGTTCGTTGATTGAGCTAAGCTCCCAAGCAGCAATGACCGAACATTCGCAGGCACCTCTGTTTCTTAGGAAATTCTTATGACCCTCAGCCTCAAAGCGATTTTTCAGCCGGGCGTGCAATACGAAGGTGTCCGTCCGATCCATATTTACCTTTTGCGACTGGTCTATATCTTGATGTTCTTCGTGCTTGGAAAGGGCACTTGGACGCACATCCTCACCCACCGAGGTTCATGGGAGCCGCGTGATGCGATGGCGTGGTGTGTCTGGGCCGCCTTCGCGACGTTGGCGGGCTTGGGAATCTTCCGTCCGTTGAAAATGCTGCCGATCCTGCTGCTGGAGATATTCTATAAAGTTCTATGGCTCATTGTTGTGGCGTACCCTCTCTGGTCAACAGGCAAGTTGGCGGGCTCACCGGCGGAAGGCACCACGTCGGCGTTCTTGTGGGTGATTTTACCCATCATCGCCGTACCATGGGGCTACGTGTTTGTGACTTACATATACAAGCCAGCGAGGTAGATCAAGCCGCAGACGAACGCGGCAGTCTGCTGTTCGCCGCGTGTGTAGCCGCGGCTACTAAGAAAGGGTTGCCGGGACTTGAACAGCATTCGCCACCAGAGCACCAAGTACGGCCCCCGTTCATGACCGGTCGAATGGAAGAAGGTTTCGTCTAGTTGTCCGCTAGCCTTGGACTCTGCGCGAGCGCTTTCATCAGGCGATAGGTAAAATCCACGTCTTCTTTGAACGCGACCACGCCTATCCGCTCATCTCGTCCATGTGCGCGACTGTCATCCAAATCGTCAAACATTGCGTCAATCCCGTAGCTCGGAATGCCGCGCGCGCGTGCGTAGCGACTATCGGTGGCTCCGGGTGACATTTCAGGTAGAACAATGACAGTGGGCCAGATGCTGTGCGCGACGTCCTCTACTGCGCGCACGAGCGCAGGGGCTAACGCCGACTCTGGGTTGGGCGAGGCAGGCGTAATAGTGCTGATCGCCACGCGCGGGTCGGCGAGGACGGTCTGCAGCGTCTCTTGTACCGATTCCGCCGATTCACCCGGAATCACCCGACATTGAAGGGTCGCTCGCGCACGCTGTGGTAACGCATTTTCGGCGTGGCCGCCGTCAATCATGGTCGCCGTGCAGGTCGTGCGCAGCATAACGTTCGTCTCGACGACTGCGGACATCCGATCGATCGCAGCCTGGTCGGTGCTTCCAAGGCTTATTGCCCGCATATCGGCTCGCACCTGTCCCTGTTCAAGCTCCGCGCGTCGCGCAAAATACTCCTTGGTTGTTGCCGTCAAATGCACCGGGAAGCGAAATTGCGACAAGCGTGCGAGCGCGGCGGACAGCCGATAGATCGGATTATCAGCGGTAGGCCGGGAACTATGGCCGCCCTTATCGATAGCTTGTATTGCGAAGGTCAAGAAGTTCTTCTCGCTCGTCTGCACGGCAACGTAGAGTTTGCGGCCAGATTTCATTCCGGCTTCGCCGCCATCCGGATTGACCACGAGTTGCGCGTCGATGAGGTCTCGATGAGCGTCCAGCAGCCACTGAACGCCATTGGCGTCCCCACCTGCCTCCTCGTCAGCTGTAAACGCCACTATCACGTCGCGTGCGGGATGAAAGTTTTCCTGCTTCAGTCGCATGAGACTCACGGCCATAGCCACGTCTTGGCCCTTCATATCGATAACGCCCCGCCCATAAAGCCAACCGTCTTTTTCGGTCAAACTAAACGGATCGAAACTCCAGTCTTCCGGTTTGGCTTCCACGACATCCAAGTGACCGATATATAGGATCGGTCGTTCTTTCCCGCGCCCGTGTAACCGCACCACGAGGTTGCCCTTGGTGGGGTGATCCGTGGGGGCGAGCAATGCAACATCCTGCGGCGCGAAACCTGCTGCAAGAAACCGGTCCGCGAGCACCTTGGCCGCCTCGGTAGAGCCATGGGCATGCGTAGTATTAATTTCCACCAATTGTTTTAGCAGATCGCGCGCCAGCGTCTGCGTGGCTACGGAGTCGGTTGATATGGCCGTTGCCGGAGGCAGGCACGCAAACAGAACCAACAAAGCAATGGAGAATTTGTTCATCGGGAGGATTCGGATGGAAATGCCAGAAGACGATGATGGCGTCGAAATGAAGCGCGCCGCGAATCGTATCATATCAATCGGCTGCTGGCGCCTGAAGCATACCTGAGAGCCGAATTCTCACAGTACCGAAATCAAGACTGATTGGAAGTGGACGCTGGATGGAAACCGGTGCACAAATCCGGCAGAAGTCGGGCCATGAGCAGAAGTTCGGCCGGGCAAATTCTTCGGCCTAAAATATGGTCCCGCGAAAGCGATCTTGAAGCTCAAAGTTGGACAAGATCGGACTGGGTGCTAAATTCTTCCAGGCGATCTCGGACGCTTTCTTTGCGGAAATAAACGCCAAGTTCGCCCGCGTGCAGTGCAGAGATGCCCTGCGCCGAACATCACATGACGCTCGAAGCCGCGACCTTGCGCCACTCATGCAGCTTTCTTGAAATCTCCGATCTGCGCATCGAGCGCGCGTTTGAAAGCGGGCCGCACAGTGCAGCGTTCGATGTACGCTGCCAGACGCCGGTCGCTGGAGACGATGTCGGTGTGCTTGAGGATGCGCAGGACCGTCGTCATCATAAGATCGCCGGCCGTAAAGCGATCGCCATCGAGAAAGGGCTTGTCACCCAGCGACTTGGAGAGGGCCGACAGGCGCCTCTGCACGAACTCTATAGCACCGGGGCGTCGCAGTTTCGCCCACTCCTCCTGCGCGTAGAAGAGATCGATCAACGCGACATTCATCACGAAGGGCTCGATCGAATTGAGCGCTGCTATCAACCACTGCATCGCGCGTGCGCGCGCGACAGCTTCCTTCGGCAGGAGCGCCTCGCTCCGCTCGCCTATGTGCAGCACGATGGCTCCGGACTCGAAGAGCACGAGGCCGTCTTCCTCGAGGATCGGCACCTGCCCGAAGGGTTGCAGAGCACGGTACTCCGGCTTGTCCTGATCTCCCTGCTCGAGGAGGCGGGCCTTGTAGGGCAGCCCGGCTTCCTCCAGCGCCCAGCGTGCGCGCAAGTCGCGCACTTGGCCGCGGGCAAAGTCCGGAACCCATTTGAACGCAGAGATCGTGATCATCTTGTATGCTCCTCGATAGAAATTGCTTTAGGTCTAAGCGATACGCTCCATAGAGAAACGGCCCACGAGCTTATCGAGTGCACCGGCCCAGCCCCGTTCGTGGCTCGCCCGCGAAGCCTCGGTCCTGAGGCGCGCATGAGTGAAGGTGATCTCGGTCCCGGCATCGATGTGTTTGAGGTCAATCTCGATGCGGGACACCGCACCGTCCTCCTCGGATTCGCCGCCGCTGTTCCATTGCCAGCTCATAACCAGGCGTTTGGACTCGACGACCTCGAGATACTCGCCAGTGCTCTCATGTTCGGTGCCGTCGAGCATGCGGAAGCGCACCCGGAATCGGCCCCCGACGCGCGCATCCGTCTCGGCAAGGAGTACCGGGCCGGCGTCCGGTCCCCACCACTGAGCGATGCCATCCGGCGTGGTCAGTGCCTCGAAGACGATTGACGGCCGCGCGCGAATGCGGCGCACGAGGGTAAGACTGGTCATCGTCCTTTCTTCCTCGCCTCGACTTCCTTGCTTTCGGCATAGGCGGCGAGACGATTGAGACTTTTCGACCAGAGGCGCTCGTAGCGCCGCAGCCAATCCATCGCTTCCCTCATCGGTTCAGGCCTAAGCTGCACTGTGACGATGCGTCCCGACTTCGACCGCGTGATGAGACCGGCATCGTGGAGAACGTCCAAGTGCTTCATCACGGCGGGCAGCTTGATCGCGAAGGGCTTCGCGAGCTCGCTAACGGACGCGCTGTCTTTGCGCTCGAGGCGCGCCAGGATCGCCCGGCGAGTCCCATCCACCAGCGCCGCAAAGATACGGTCGAGTTGCCGTTCCTGATAGTTCACCATTTAGTGTACTATGCTAACTGGTGCCTCCGGTGTCAACTGCGAGCGCTCAAGCGCTCAGCATGGCGGGCCTATCTCGCCTTCGACTTCAGGCGCGGCCTCGTGCGCAGACCGACATCGAGGCAGGGTAATCTCCGCACGGAGTTTTTCAGAATAGGTCGAGAGCGCTCATTCACTCCACTGCCGCTGCCAGCCAATATCTTCTATAAAGCAGGACGCGCAACGTGTCCGAAAGCACTGGGATACACGCCACCACCCATGTTTGAATGTCTGAACAAAACGGAGTCTCGGCTTGCTAACATCCAATCTCCTGAGCGCCCACATGATTTTCGAAATAAGCGTCCCGGCGGCTAGGACAAACTTTGAGCGATCAATGCAAATTCCGTCTGCGCAGGATGGATCGCGTATTACGCATAGCAAGGACGACGAGAAAAGTCGGTATGCGCGCTTGTAGTGCGAGCCGATCAAACTCCCTCTTGTATATCTCGTCGACTTCGTGCTCAGGAATCTTCAACTTGTCAGAAAGGTTCGCGATAACTCTGACGTGATCGCTCTCTAATCTCGAAAATGACTCGGTCATGGCAATCTCTCACGGGCAGCATTAGTATGCGCAACCACTTGCACCGCCCGTTGGGGTGCTGAATGCAACGAACATCTGTCCTCTAGGGCAGCACAATAGCAGGCACATGCGACGGCATGTATACGCAGAAACCACGAGAGACATCGGAGCGCCTACCTGGATCAACGGCGCGCGGAGATTTGCTCGTCAACGGACCGCATTAGCGCAGATGACGCACGCGACGGACCGGTCGGTGAGGTCAACGCTATTCTTTTTTCCCGAACGACACTGAAATTCAGCCGCTTAGAACGAGCTGACTAACATTTGATCACCGATTCAGCAGGGCGCCAAGCTGCATTCCCGACTTCAAATCCCATTCTAACGTTCCTCGGCAGTTGCAGCGGGTTCCGACGACGACGGAGTAGAATGGATAGACTTCCGCCCGGACCCTAAACGGAGCAACTGCATGAAATCTTTAACCAACGCGACCGTCCTCTCATTTTGTTTGGGCATGGGGTGTCCCTTCGGGGCGTCCGGCGTTGGCGCGGAGACGGTCGCTGCATCTTCAATCCCGGCCGCGGATCTTCTTCAGCCGGCGGATCTCGCCGCAACCCTGAAATCAAATTCGACGACGCGACCGCTCGTTCTGCAGATCGGCTTCCGCAAACTCTTCGACGAAGCCCATATTGTCGACGCCGAGTATGCAGGTCCAAGTGGTGAGAGCGCCGGCCTTGCCGTGCTACGAAAGCGCGTCGCCAAGCTGCCCAGAGACTCCGCGATCGTCATCTACTGCGGCTGCTGCCCCTGGGGTCATTGCCCAAACATCGGTGCCGCTTTTTCGGCGCTGCGCGCGCTCGGTTTCCGCAATGTCAAAGCCTTGTACATCGCCGACAATTTCGGCACTGGCTGGATCGAAAAAGGCTACCCAGTCACCAGAGGTGGGTAGTCATGTGGCATCTGCCGCGTGTCCTCGGCATGACCGCGTTGTGCGCCTGCCTAACGATCTCGATCGTGGTCGCTGATACGCCAGCCCGACTCGCCGGCACGCTGAACACCATCGCCCCGGATTTTATGCGAACCGATCTGTCGGGCCGACCGCTGCAACTCAACCAGTTCAAGGGTCGGGTGGTGCTGCTGAACTTCTGGGCGACCTGGTGCGGCCCATGTATCACGGAGATTCCAGTCTTCTCGCGCTGGCAACGCCGATATGGGGACGCGGGGCTACAGGTGATCGGCGTCTCGATGGACGATGATGAAACCGCCGTCAAGCGGTTTGTCGCGAAACATAATATTTCTTATCCGATCCTGATGGGAGACGCGAAGCTCGGCGAATCATTCGGCGGGGTCTTCGGACTGCCCCAGAGTTTTCTGATCGATGCACGCGGTCGGATTGTGTTGCGTAGCGTCGGCGAGCCGAATATGGAGGCATTGCGGTCGCAGATCGAGGGCCTGATCCGCGTCCATTGAAGCGGCGATCAGCAGTGACCTTACCAGGTTAGACCATCGAGCCCGATACAAAGGTGGATTACGCAGTCAAACAGATCCGCGAATTGCTCAATTGAGAGTTCGCGCTGCGACTTGACTTGTCACCGACACGTGCTGATGATTGCCTGAGGTAGCAAGTTTCTGGGAGGACCCCATGGACCAGCAGCGCAAAACCAGGATTCGTCGTCGTGACGTGCTTATTGCCGTAACGGCCTCCGGTGTCGCGGCGGTGATGGGCGCAGCAGCAATCCCATCGGCCAAGGCCGCCGCTACCGCTAGGCGCGACAAGCGCAAGGCACAGTACCAAGCCAATTCCCCAGAGATCCAGACTTTTTACCGCGTCAATCGCTATCCGGCGAAGTGAGAGGCCGCTGTGCTTGTCAAAAGATCGGAACGGCAGGTGGGGCGCGGTGCAGGCACCCCGACAACCGTAAGCCAACCCGAAAGTGGTCTTGATCGCCGGTCCTTCCTGCGCCGATCGGGTCTGGTCGCCGGCGGTCTCGCCGGGCTTGGCGCGCTGCCGCTCGGCAGCGTGCGCAAGGCAGAGGCCGGCATGCCGCCGCCGCCGGGTGCCGCGGTCACGCGCCGCAAGAATATCTGCACCCATTGCTCGGTCGGCTGCTCGGTCATCGCCGAGGTTGCGAATGACGTCTGGATCGGCCAAGAACCGGATTTTGACAGCCCGATCAATCGCGGCTCGCATTGCTGCAAGGGCGCGGCGGTTCGTGACGACGTAGTGGGCGATCGGCGGCTGCGCTATCCGGTGAAGCTAGTCGATGGCCAATGGAATCGAATTTCCTGGGATAAGGCCATTGACGAGATCGGCGACAAGCTGATGGAAATCCGGGCGAAGTCGGGACCGGACTCGGTCTATTGGCTCGGATCGGCCAAATTCACCAATGAAGCCGCGTACCTCAATCGCAAGTTCGCCGCCTTCTGGGGAACGAACAATTCGGATCACCAGGCGCGCATCTGTCATTCCACCACCGTCACCGGCGTCGCCAATACCTGGGGCTACGGCGCGATGACCAACAGCTACAACGACATCCGCAACGCCAAGACCATCATGGTCATGGGCGGCAATCCGGCCGAGGCGCATCCGGTTTCGTTGCAGCACATTCTCGAGGGTAAGGAACTCAATCGCGCCAACATGATCGTCATCGATCCGCGGATGACGCGCACCGCGGCGCATGCGACCGAATACGTGCGCGTACGTCCCGGCACGCATATTCCCACGATCTACGGGATGCTCTGGCACATCTTCAAGAATGGCTGGGAGGACAAGGAGTTCATCCGTCAACGCGTCTACGGCCTGGATGATGTCCTCGTGGAGGTAGAAAAGTGGACGCCCGCGGAGGTCGAGCGCGTCACCGGGCTGCCGGAAGCACAGGTCAAGCGGGTCGCTGAAGTGTTCGCCAAGGAACGGCCCTCAACGCTGATCTGGGCGATGGGCCAGACCCAGTTCACGACCGGGACGGCGAACGTACGCGCCAGCTGCCTGCTGCTGCTGGCCACCGGCAATGTGGGTAATTTCGGGAGCGGCGCGAATATTTTTCGCGGCCACACCAACGTGCAGGGCGCGACCGACCTCGGCCTCGATGTGACGACTCTTCCCCTCTACTATGGTCTTTCCGAAGGGGCCTGGCGGCATTGGTGCCGCGTGTGGGAGGTCGATTATGACTGGGTGCGCTCCCGCTTCCCCGACAAGACTCTCATGGAGACCCCCGGCATCCCCAGCACGCGCTGGTTCGATGCCACCCTACTGCCCAAGGATCAGGTCAGCCAGCCGGATACTTTGAAGGCCATGTTCGTCATGGGGCATGGCGCCAATACGATTACGCGTATGCCGGAAGCGGTGCGGGGAATCGAGAAGCTCGACCTTCTGGTCGTCTGCGATCCGTATCCGACCAGCTGGTCAGTGCTCTCGGGCCGCAAGAACGGGACTTATCTGCTGCCGGCCTGCACCAGCTTCGAGATGGACGGGTCGCGCACGGCTTCCAACCGTTCGCTGCAGTGGGGCGAACAGATCGTGAAACCGATATTCGAATCGAAGAACGATTACGACACGATGTATTTGCTCGCGCGCAAGCTGGGCTTTGCGGACCAGCTGTTCAAGAACATCAAAGTCGACAATGGCGCGGTGTCGGCGGAGGACATTCTGCGCGAGATCAATCGCGGCGGCTGGTCCACCGGCTATTGCGGTCAGTCGCCGGAGCGCCTCAAGGCGCATATGCGTAACCAGGCTAAGTTCGACCTGGTGACGCTCAGAGCACCAAAGGACGATCCCGAGGTCGGCGGTGATTATTACGGTCTGCCGTGGCCCTGTTGGGGAACGCCGCAGCTTAGGCACCCCGGTACGCCCGTGCTCTACAACACCAATCTGTCCGTGGCGGACGGCGGCGGCACGTTCCGCGCACGCTTCGGTGTCGAGCGCGTGGTCAAACGCAAAGTGATGGAGAACGGTCAGGAGGTCGAGAAGGAGGTGCACGAAAACCTCCTTGCCGAGGGTTCCTATTCGGTCGGTTCGGAAATCAAGGACGGATACCCCGAGTTCACCCTCGGCGTACTGAAAAAGCTCGGCTGGGACAAGGATCTCAGTGCGCAGGAGATAGCGGTCATTCACCGCGTCGATGCGGCCACTCCCGACGCCGTATCCTGGTCCACCGACCTTTCCGGCGGCATCCAGCGCGTGGCGATCAAGCACGGCTGCAGCCCCTACGGCAACGCCAAAGCGCGCATGATTGCCTGGAATCTGCCGGACCCCATTCCGGTCCATCGCGAACCGATCTATACCCCACGGCCCGACCTCGTCGCCCAATATCCGACGCGGCCGGACGCGAAGCAGTTCCGCGTACCCAATATCGGCTTTACCGTGCAGAAGGCGGCGGTCGACAAAGGCATCAGCAAGGACTTCCCCCTGATTCTGAGTTCCGGCCGGCTGGTCGAGTACGAGGGTGGCGGCGAGGAGACGCGATCGAACCGATGGCTGGCTGAGTTGAAGCAGGACATGTACGTCGAAATCAACCCTGCCGACGCGACCGACCGCGGCATCGTCGATGGCGGCTGGGTGTGGGTGACCGGGGCCGAGAGCCACTCGAAAGCGCGGATGAAGGCGCTGGTGACGGAGCGTGTCGGCAAGGGCGTGACGTGGATGCCCTTTCATTTTGCCGGCTGGTTCCAGGGCGTCGACCAACGCAGCAAATATCCGAAGGGCGCCGACCCGTACGTGCTCGGCGAGAGCGTGAACGTCCTCACGACCTACGGCTACGACCCAGCGACCGGCATGCAGGAACCCAAGTGTACCCTCTGTCAGATCAGAGCCGCATGAGGAAGTCACCATGGCGCGGATGAAGTTTCTTTGCGACGCCGACCGCTGCATCAACTGCAACGCGTGCGTCACCGCGTGCAAGAACGAGAACGAAGTGCCCTGGGGCATCAACCGCCGCCGGGTCGTCACCATCAATGACGGCAAGCCGGGCGAGCGGTCGGTCTCCATGGCCTGCATGCACTGCACGGACGCACCNNTGCGCCGCCGTCTGCCCGGTGAGTTGCATCTTCCCGACGGAAGAAGGTGTGGTTCTTCATTCCAAGGATCTGTGCATCGGCTGCGGCTACTGCTTCTACGCGTGCCCGTTCGGCGCGCCGCAATATCCCCGCATCGGTAATTTCGGCTCCCGCGGCAAGATGGACAAATGTACTTTCTGCGCCGGCGGCGGCGGTGCGGAAGAGACCGGCAGTCGCGAAGAATTTGAAAAATACGGCGCCAACCGCCTCGCGCAAGGAAAGTTGCCGCTATGCGCCGAGATGTGCTCGACCAAGTCGTTGCTGGCGGGCGACGGCGACATCATTGCCCAGATCTACAAGGAGCGAGTATTGAAGCGCGGCTATGGGACCGGCGCCTGGGGCTGGATGACGGCCTATCACGAGACGATCTCAACGTGAGGCGCGATGTGCGCGTGCAGATCATGACGGCGCTTCTTTCGCGGATGCGGCATGCGGTCGCCCTTGTCGGGTTCCTGACCATGTTCGCCGTCGCGCTACCGACAGCAGCGCAGCAATCCAATCCGAACGTGCCGGTCGATCCGGATGCGAGCGCCGTGAAAGAACAGACGCTGCTGCACGAGGCGTCGCGCATCGAGGGGCGCATCGACATTCCCGACGAGAAAGCGCGCGTGCTCGTGCAGCCCGCCGGCCGGCAGTGGGATCATTTTCATGAAGTCATATTGCACTGGCTCGGCGCGATCGTGATCCTCGGCATGATCGTTCTGCTGGCGCTCGCCTATTTGGTCATGGGGCGGATCCGGATCTCGGGAGGACGTTCCGGCAGAAAGATCGTGCGCTTCAGCGGCTTTGAGTGCTTTTCACATTGGCTGACGGCGGTGTCTTTCGTGCTGCTCACTCTGACCGGGTTGAATATCACCTTCGGCAAAATCCTGCTGCTGCCGCCCCTCGGACCCGAGACGTTCAGCGCCTTCGCACAAATCTCCAAGTATGTGCACAATTTCGTGAGCTTCTCTTTCGTCGTCGGTCTGGCCCTGATCGGCGCCCTGTGGATGAAGGACAACATGCCGCAAAGAGTCGACCTCGATTGGCTGAAACAGGGCGGCGGCTTCATCAAATCGAAGCATGCACCTGCCGGGCGCTTCAATGCCGGTGAAAAGCTAGTGTTCTGGTTTGCCCTCGCAGCCGGCCTAGCGGTGACGGTTTCAGGGTTTGTGCTGCTGTTTCCGTTTTACGGGACGAATATCGCCGG
Organism: Gammaproteobacteria bacterium; assembly: GCA_003165495.1. GTDB lineage: Bacteria > Pseudomonadota > Gammaproteobacteria > Steroidobacterales > Steroidobacteraceae > Bog-1198. The sequence continues at coordinate 19,492 of PMMB01000249.1, forward strand.
GATGCAAATTGCACAGGTGGTGCACGCCGTGATCGCGGTGCTATTCATCGCCATGATTCTCGCCCACAGTTATATCGGCACTCTCGGAATGGAGGGTGCGTTCGAGGCCATGGGCACCGGCGAGGTGGATCTTAATTGGGCCAAGGAACATCACGATCAATGGCTTGCAGAAAAGCTCGCGGAAGGACGTTCGGCCGAGCGGCCGGGACAACCACCGGCCGCTCCCGCCGGATGAGCATCGCGCCGGCCGCTCAGCCGCCGCGCTTCTCCTCAAGCTTGCTCGCGTCGCGCTCGCGCAAATAATCGTCGGTCGTGCGCACGGGTGTGCGGGGTGCCCCATAGGGATCGAATTCCTTTTCCGAGACGAAGGCGACGCGACAGTCGTCGCACATTCTGATGAGATCGAGGCGCTCGGGAGACTCCTTGAACATCCAATGCTTGTCCGCAAGCTTTGCCACCACGCGCTCCACCGTGCTCTTGACGCCGAACGGCTTGCTGCAGCGGATGCAGCAGTACGGCATTTCCTCTTTCAGGACTCTCGCGCCGCCGGAGCCGGCGCGGAAATCGAGCCGCGGTTTCAACGTGATGACTTTTTCGGGGCAGGTGGCCTTGCATAACCCGCACTGCACGCAGGCGTCTTCGGCAAAGCGCAGCAGCGGCCGCTGCGGATCGTCCGTCAGCGCGCCGGTTGGGCACGCGCTCACGCAGGAAAGGCACAGCGTGCAGCCGGCCGTATCGATCTCCACCGCTCCGAACGGGGCGTGCGCCGGGAGCATGACCACGTCCACGGGTTCGGGCGCGGCGCGGTGGAGTTGGCGCAATGCAAATCGCAGCACCTCCCGCTTGTCGCCCACCGGTAGGAAGCTCGCGGGACGCGGCGCGATCGCCATCGCCGGAATTGCGCGCAAGGTCGCACCCAGCACATCGGGATCGTCCGTCTCGATGGTGGCGATCCGGCCGGTGCCGAAGCCGAGCCCGGCGAGGATGGGTTCGGCCAGCGCGATCGTTCTGGTCAACCCGACAACATCGTGGCGCGGCTGCGCTCGTAGAAGCAGCCGGACGGCCGATGCCCCATAGGCGAACAGGGCGGCGATGGCCTCGAGACCGATTTGCGTGACCTCGTTGACGCAAAACGGCAGCACGTGCGCGGGCAGCCCGTCGCCGAACCGCGCCAGCGCGTCGATCAGCGGCGCGCCGTGCAGGTCATCATGCAGCAGCACGGCGGCGTACTCGCCGCCGGCCTCGCGATACGTCACCAACAGCGCGCGCAACTTGCGCAGCAATGCATCGGACGGTGGCAGTGCATAGGAGGCAGCCCCCGTGGGACAGGCGGCGGCGCACTGGCCGCAGCCGGCGCATATATTCGCATCGATTGCGACGTGATCGCCCGCCGGTGCAATGGCGCCGGCTGGGCAAAGGTCAAGACAGCGCGTGCAGCCGACGATCTGGGAACGCGAGTGCGCGCAGAGTTGCTCGCTGAAGGTGATGTAACGCGGCTTGTCGAAGGTACCGATGAGATCGCGCGCCTTCAACACGGCACGGAGCACTGCCGCAGGATTGCCAGGATCGGCACGCAGATATCCGTCGCGCAGGTCAGCGGCTGGGAACAACGGACTGCCGCCGGAGAGGTCGAGAACGACATCGCAGCGGGACACCGCGCCATCACGTGAAGGCCCGAACGATAGCGTGCCGCGCGAGGACGGCGCTGCCTGGGCAAAATCATCGACCATGATCTCAAACGCGCCGAGATGTCCCTTGGCAGACCGGATGGTGCCTTTTGCAATAGGAAATTCACTGCTGCGCGGCGGCACGACGGCCGCCGGGGGCTTGATCAGCACGGTGACGTCGAGATGCTGCTTCAGCAAGTTGCCGGCCTCAACGGCCTGTTCGTCGCGACCGTAAATGAGCACCACGCCGTCGCTCTTGAGTGCGACGAAGGGTGTGTCGGGCAAAGGCTCCGCTGCCGCCGCGAGCAGCGCCGCCATCTTCGGCCCGGCTGCGGCCGCATCAGAGGACCAGCCTGCAGTCTCGCGAAGATTGACGAAATTGACGGGCGCGCTGCGTCCGGCGTCGGCTGCTGCTGTGGCGAACACGGCAGCCTCCTGCGTGCAGCCCACCGTCAGCGAGGCGGGATCCTTCGCGATTGCCTGAAAACGTTCGAGTTCCGCTCGGCAGAGCTGATGTGCCGTGGCCACATGGGCACCGGGGCAGCTGCGACGCACCGCATCGGGGTCGAGCCGCATCGTATCCTCGCAACTGCAGAGCAAGATATTCCCGAGGGAGTCAGACATATTCTCGCGATCCGTGAGCAGGGTTTGCCACACGGGACTATAGTCGTTTGGTGGATGGATACCAGCCGCACCGGCTTGGGCCCGATGCGGCATCTGGAGGAGAGCGCGTGAAGCTGCTGAAGACCGTGCGGGCCGATCATTCGGATACGTTTGTCTTTGACAAGGCGGCGGAGCCCGGCGAATGGGCCATATCCGGCGCGCTCATGTTCGCGCAGCTGGATCCAGCCACGTTGACGGGCAAAGCCCGTGCCGCCTTTCGCGGCGGTTTTCTGGGGATCGACTCCTTTGGTTGGTCGACGCTGGCACGGATTGTCGAGGCGAGCGAAGAGGATCGCGCAGCGGCAGTCGAACAGTTGGCGACGCGACTCGTCGAGCGCTGCGGCGCTCCTGATCTCATGACGGCGCGGCCGGCGGCGGAGGAGGAGATCGCATTCGCAGCATCGCTCTGCGATCATCCCGCAGGGATGCTGATCGCGGTGTCACGCCGCTATGAGAATGAACAGACTCGAGAGGCGTTTCGGACGTTGCAGTCGAACGGCCGATCTAAGCCCGCGCCTGTCTTCACCTTTCTACAGGTGGCGGACGATGCGCAAGCACCGTCCGAGCAGATCGACCTTGCAGCGCTCGCACGCGGAGAGCGCCGTTGAGCGAAGCGCGCGACTTCTGGCTTTCCTGCGGCCATCATCTGCTCGACCGCGGCGAGGACGGAGGCTTGGTGGTCACGGACGAATTCCTGAAGGCCTACCTGGCCCGACCCGAGATGGCGCCACCGCCCGACGCCTGCAGCGCGGAACGAGCCCTGCACCGGGCTTTGCTGGGCGATCCACGACAGCCGGTCGCACCTCGCGAGATCGCGGCGATCGCCGACGACGATGCGCGCGAGAATTGGGAATTCATGATCTCCTGGAGGGATCATATCGTGAGACATGCGACGTTGGAGGCGGCGTATCTCGCGATCGTGCGACAGGGCCTGCAATTCCCACCCATTTTTCTCGATCAGCTGGTGCAGTTAATCTTGCGCAATATGCTGGATGATTGTGACGACGCCTTCGTGCTGCGCGCGGCCGAGCTGTTCTTCCGTCCCCAAAGACTGGCGTTGCACGACGGATCGCTGGTCGCCGCCGATGAGGAAAACGTGCCCGCCCCCGGCAGCACGCCGCTGTCGCCGCTAGTCTCGATGCTGGGGCTGTCCACCGCGGCCGAGATCGACGTTCTCTGCGATGACAATGCCGGCCTGTACTGGGAGCGCAGCGATTCGTTCGACATGGCGCTCGATCTTACCGCCGGACGGCGCGGCCTCGCTGCGCTTGGCGATGTCGTCACGCGTTGGGTGCGCCATCTGCTCGCGGTTGATGTAGAGATCGATGCGCTGACTGAACTGCGCGACGTGACGCTTAACTGGTATGTGGGCCTCGATGCCAATGCCACGCGGATTGGCGATGCGCTCTGGAACGGCGATGAGCTCGATCAAACGGCACGCGGACTCGTGGTCGGCCTGTATCGTCTGACGTTCGCCGATGATGCAGAAATTGTCGAGATGGCCAGAGGTGCGCCAACCTATCTGATTGCGGCCATGTCGACCGACAAGGTTCTGCGATTGAAACCGCAGAACCTCGTCACGGGCCTGCCGGTCCTGCGCTGCACGGGAGCGGTGAATTGACTTCGACGGCGCTTGCGCGCATTCCCGTGGGTGTCGTCGTGGAACGGCACAAGGCAAAGAGTCCTTGGCTTGATTTTCTGTGTCGACCGGTCGCGGTGCTCGCAGGCGTCCCTGCAACCGCGCCTTGGACGGTGATTCGCTCCGCGGGGGACGTGACCACATTTTATGCCGGCGAAGCGGTGATCGAGCTGCACCGAACCGAGACAGCCAACTATCGCGACAACCTTGCTTCGGGTACCCCAAAACTGTGGGTGGTCATGCGACCGGCGGAGCGTGAGGTGGGGTTCGATCTGCTCTTTGTAACGGCGGATCCGGCGGAGGGTGAGGCGCTGACCGGGGCCGGCAATGATCTGGTCGAGGCGGTGGCGATGCCGGCCCTCATCAGCGGGATCGTGGAGAGCTTCATCGCCCTGCACCATGTCGAGCAATCGTTCTTCAAACGTCAGCGCGATCGCTCCACGTCGGGGCCGCCCGCCCGCGGCGCCGGCGGTTCGGAGGACGAGGGATGAGCGAGCCTGAAAACTTCCTCTCCCGCTGGTCGCGGTTGAAGCGTGAATCTGGCACGGACGGGAACGACGTCGATGAGAAGCGAACGGCAGACGAGTTGCCGGGTGCAGACGTGTCTTCTCCCCCTGCTTTCGATCCGGCAAGTTTGCCGCCAATAGAGTCGATCGTCGCCGACAGCGATATCCGGCTCTTTCTCCAAGCCGGCGTGCCCGCAGAATTGACGCGTGCTGCGCTGCGCACCGCCTGGGCCGCCGATCCGGCAATTCGCGATTTCATCGGTATCGCGGAGAGCCAGTGGGACTTCAACGACCCCGCCGCCATACCGGGTTTCGGTCCGCTCGGAGCCGCGGAGTATGCGCGGCACCTCGCGACTCGGGCCCTCGCTAGCCTTAACAGCGCAGCCGAAGGGACAGGGGACAGCCCTGGGATTGTTGAGCCGCCGGCCTCGGCGAGCGCAGATCCAGTTCCGCAGGTCGCCGCTGCGTCGGCTGACAGTTTCCACGCCGTGGACCCTGCTAGTCAGGTAGCAGAGATAACGAGGCACTCCCACGGCGGTGCTTTACCTAAATAGTTCGGTTGTTGAGTGATCGATGGGCGGAGGCTATGCAGGATCCAGGGTCTGAGGAAGCGGTGGGTGTCGTCGATGAGGTCGACCTAGCCCGGGCGCAGGAATATTCGCTGCTCTCGGCGTTGCTCCTGCGCAGTCCCGACGCCCAAATGCTCGGTCGTCTGGCTCATCTGCGTGGGGATGGGAGTCCGTTAGGCCTTGCGCATACTGCGCTCGGGGAGGCTGCGGCCCGCACGGATGCCAAAAGCGCGGCACGGGAGCATTTCACTTTGTTCGTTGGGCTGGGGCGCGGCGAACTTCTTCCCTATGCGTCATTTTATCTAACGGGTTTTCTGCATGGTCGCCCACTCGCGAACCTGCGCCAGGCGCTGCAGCGGATCGGCGTCGAGCGAGTAGTGGGACAAGCGGAGCCGGAAGATCATGCCGCGATTGTTCTCGAGGTCATGGCGGGTCTTGCCGGCGGGGTCATTCCAGCGCCGGCAGGAATCGACCGTGAAATCTTCGATCATCACCTTGCGCCATGGATCGCACGTTTCTTTACGGATCTGGAGAAGAGTGCATCTGCGGATTTTTACGCCCGCGTAGGCACGCTCGGCCGAACCTTCATGGGGATCGAAACGCAAGCCTTCCTGCTGCCGCGATAAGCGGTCCCTACAGGCGAACGGCCGACGTGGAAAACGCGGTGGCGGCCGGCTTCTGGACGATCTGATCGAGAATCGCGGCAGCGGCGACCGCAATGACGATTGTAACTAAACATGCGGCAACGAAACTGCGCATTGTCACTCTCCGGGATGTCGTAGCTTTCTAAGAATAGCGCCGATCGACCTCAGAACCTACATCTCTCGAATGTTCCCGTCGAAGAGACGAATCCGTCGACCGAGCCTCGCTCATGTAGACGGATAGTCCACGAATCCGGTCGCCAGGTCCAGCCGCGCCGCCGTTAGCGCAGTCGCCCGTCCGAGGCGAGAGGCTCGTATGATTCCGCGGTCGTCGCTCCGATTGACGCGATAAACGCCTGTCCCGATTCCGAGATTGCGCGGAGCGATTTCACGCTGACGACGCCCCTCCGGTTTGCGTGAAGCCGGATTGTTCGGCGACAGTCAGAAGCGTCGAATTCATAGCTTTGGCGGTTCCTCCATTGTGGCCGCTGTTCGCGCTGACTTCAGCATCTGGAGCGCCGCGTAGATCACGACCACCAATACGAGCCACCGCAGCCACACTATCGGCAGTGATTTAACGATGTAGGCGGCTACCAGGACACCGGGAATTCCGCCGAGCGTGAGTCCCAACGCGGCGCCGAGATTGTAACGGCCGCTGCGCACGAATCGGGCGCCACCGATCGGCATGAGCAGGCCGCACGAGCCCATCATGATGGGGAAGGCCGCCAGGGGACTCATGCCGAGTAAGCTCACCAGAATGAGGCAGGGTGCATAGAGCCCAACGCCCAGCATCATCAAGGCTCCCAGGAGAGCATTGGCTGAAACTGCAAAGAGCAGCGGAAAACCGCGCAATCCCAACGCCTCGCCGCCACCAGGCATCCAGTGCAAGTTGCTCGCCAGGTACAGCAACGCCGCACACAGCAGGGCTCCGCCCATCCCTAGCTGAATGGCGCGGCGGGAGAGTCGCGCTACGAATCCGACGCCAAGCCACGCACCGAGAACGGCCGCAAGGATCATGCTGATGAGCGTGGTCAGATCCACACTGACGGTCGCGATAAATATCAGCGCCTGGGTCATGGTGGGCAGCGCCTGACCGGTGTTCAGGGTGCCCGGGATCTGTTCATCGGGCATCCGCCGGCGGAGCTTAAAATAGGCCGTCGTTGGGGCAAAGGATCCGATGCCGAGGGTATCGAAAAAGTTTGTGACGAAACCGACCAGCGCATCGGTGAAGCGCGGTGACTGCGCTGGCTCGCTGGCATTCCGGCTACGGGAACGCTCCAGTGTCCACCAGCGCCCCACGTAAGCAAGGGCGACCAATGCCAGCACCGACACGAGGCCGACCGCACCGGTGTTCAAGGCATCGAACCTGTGTGCTTTACCATCGGTCCTATTCCAACTCCGGGTACGGACCCTTACCGCCCTCTGCGATGAAACGATCGATGCGCGCCGTCAGAACCGGGAGCGGCACCGAGCCGAGTTCAAGCACCGTGTCGTGGAAAGCGCGCAGATTAAAATGCGCACCAAGAGCCTTTTCCGCCTTGGCGCGAGCCTTGAGAATCGCGTCCTCCCCAAGATAATAAGACAAGGCTTGTGCCGGCCAGGCGATGTATCGATCGACTTCCGTTTCAATTTCGTGTTCCGGAAGCGCGGTATTTTCACGGAAATAGGCGACCGCCCGATCACGGCTCCAGCCTTGCGAATGAATTCCGGTATCGACGACGAGACGCGCCGCGCGCCAGATCTGATAGTTCAGCATCCCGAAACGGTCGTAGGGCGTTTCGTACATGCCCATCTCCAGGCCCAGCAGCTCGCAATACAGCGCCCAGCCTTCGCCGTAGGCCGACAGATACGTGTGTTGGCGAAATTCCGGCTGTTGCTTATGTTCGAGGGCGAGGGGCATCTGAAACGCGTGACCGGGCGCGGACTCGTGCAGAGTCAGGGCAGTGAGGTTGTACAGAGGGCGGTTCGGCAAATCATAGGTGTTGAGCAAGTACACCCCCGGACCGCCGCGCCCGGCGGTGTAAAACGGAGCAAGATCCTCCGGCACGGGCCGGATACCAAAGCGGGCCCGCGGTAGCAGCCCAAAGAACTGTGAGGCTTTGCCGTCGAACCGTTTGGCGATCCACACCGCACGCATCAGAAGTTCCTCCGGCGTTTTTGCCTGGAATCGCGGATCCGTGCGCAGAAATTTGAGGAACGCGGGAAAATCGCCCGTGAAGCCGGTTTCCTTCATGACGCCAAGCATTTGTTCATGCAGGCGGCCGACTTCCGACTCACCAAACGCGTGGATGGCGGCCGGGTCCTGATCGAGCGTCGTGAATTCCCGGATCTTGGCCCGATAGAAGGCCTGTCCGTCCGGCAAGTCGTAGGCGGCGAGGGAGGTGCGGGTGCCGGGTAAATATTCGGTGCGCATGAACTTCAAGAGTTCCCGGTACGCCGGCTGCACGGACTCGCGGATGGTGATGATCGCCAGTGCGCGAAGACTCACCTTGTCGGGCTCCGGCACGCCCGGCATGTCCTTGAAAGGCGTGTAGAAGAGACTCGCCTCCGGTGTGGCCTCGGTGACCGCGGTGATCGAGGCGTCGCGCCCCTTGAGAGTGACTCGCGGTGGCGTGAATCCTCGTTTCAGACCCTGGCGCATTTCGTCCATTTGTTCGCGAAAATACCGCGGAATATCCCGCATTTGCCCAATCCAATTGCGATAGTCCTGTACTGTCCGATAGGGCCGGCGAGCCGTGGCACCTAGATCCGTCCAGAAGGTCGTGTCGGCATTCGCGGGCATCTCATAATCGCGAAACTTCTGACTGGCGATGAGCGCTTCGATCTGCGGGCGATACACGTCGTAGTTCAGCTGCTCGGCGGAAGAGAGTTCTGCCCGCGGGATCGAGTCGAGCTTCTGCAGCACGTCTTGCCAAGTGCGAAGCCGCATCGCCTGGCTCGCCGGATCGGTCTTCGGCAGATGATCCCGAATCGGCTTCTGTGAGTCTTCATGGTCAGGGAGCTGCTCATCGCGCCACTGCCACTCGGCCGTGTAGATCGCTTGCAAGCGAGCATCTGCATCGTTGGTCTTTGACGTGAAGCCGGCGATACCTAAGGTCATCGCGCATGCCGCGGCCAAGGCCCAGGGAGAGAGTGAGTGCATGACGGGTCCCTTCATGAGTAAATATTAGTATTCAAACAGGCGCACCGAACCGTTGCAGATCAAAGGCCGCAACGGGAAGTCGCGGGTTGCGTTCCGCCACGAGGTCCGCGACCAATTCGGCCGTGATGGGAGCGAGCGTAAGTCCGATGTGCTGATGTCCGATCGCGTAATAGAGCTTAGCCGGTCCCCGGACTTTACCGATACCGGGCAAATAGTCCGGCAAAACCGGACGTGCGCCCACCCAGCTCGGACCTTCGGGTGCGCAGGCATGGCCGATCGCGCG
>PMMB01000151.1:0-3096 GCA_003165495.1 Gammaproteobacteria bacterium
CTGACCGGTCAAGGCGACTCTGAGCGGCATGAACAGGTCCGCGCCCTTGCGCCCCGTGCGTTCTTTCAAGATTTTGGTCAACTGTTTGAGGTCCGAGGATGATTGGTCGAACGCGGCGGCGGCGGCGGCGAAGAACTCAGGTCCTGCCGCCGCAATGACGCTCCGCTCGTCCTTTCCCAAGGGCGGTAGGTCGCCGCGCACCACCGCTCGCCACGGAGCGGCGTCGGCAGGCAGCACCACATTGTGCCGCACCAGCTCGACGAAATCGGCCGAGTCGCCGGACCCCAACCAGATCCTGATTTGTGCGGCGGACATCCGTTCCACGGTCTCCTTTTGCCAGTGCGCCAATTGGGATTCGTCGAAACGCGCCGGCGCGCGGCCGAGATGTTCCGGGCGGTAGTGGGCGGGCATATCAGTCACGGTCAGCCAGCCTTCGATATCGCTCGTATGTCCCAGGCGGAACAAATGATTGAGGACGGCGGCGGGAAGGAATCCGCGCTCGCGAAACTCGTGGACACTGGTGCTGCCGTGTCGCTTCGACAGAGGCGCGCCATCCGCCCCCACCAACAACCCGACATGGCCATAGCCGGGGCGGCGCAGCCCTAAGGCATCCAGCACCATGAGCTGGCGCGGCGTGTTGGTGAGATGATCGTCGCCGCGTAACACCTGCGTGACTCCCATGCTTGAGTCATCGACTGCATTGCAAAAGAAGAACGCCGAGGTGCCGTCATCGCGTCGAATGATGAAGTCGCCAATATCGTTCGACACGAATCGTTGCGGCCCGTGCACCACGTCGGTGAATTCAATGATCTGATCGCTCGGCACGGCAAATCGCAGCGTCGGCTTTAGGCCCCTTGCCTCTCGCTCGGCGCGCTGCGCCGCCGTCAGATGCCGGCAGGTCCCCGCGTAGCGCGGCGGCTTGCCCGACATGCGTTGCAGCTTGCGCGACAGTTCGAGGTCTTCCGCCGTGCAGTAGCATGGGTACGCCTGGCCGTTGACCTCCAGTTGCGCGAACAGGGTTCGATAGAATTCGCCGCGCTCCGCCTGAGAGTAGGGAGCCGACGGACCTCCGATATCGGGCCCCTCGTCCCAGTTCAAGCCCAGCCAACGCATTTCCGCCATCAACTCATCGCGAAAGTGTAGCTGGCTGCGCTCGACATCGGTGTCTTCGATCCGCAAAATAAACCGACCGCCGCTTTTGCGGGCCCACAGGTGGCTGAAAAACGCCGTTCGCGCGTTACCCAGGTGCAGGGAACCGGTGGGGCTGGGCGCAAACCGCGTGGTGACGGTTAATGAATCTTTGGTTGCGGACATATCTCAAGATTGTACCTATTCGAGTAGAATCTCGAAGCATGAAACAACTACTACTCATCGTCGGATGGATCGCAGCGGCTTGTCCGGTCTTAAGTTTCGCGGCCGAAGCTGCGCCCGCTGCGGCGGCAACGGCTCCCGCAACCCCCAAGCCCGCCGCCCCCACTGCGCCAGCCGCGCCCGCGACACCAGCCGCCGCGCCCCAGGTCCAAGTGGTCACCTCCATGGGAAACTTCACGCTTGAATTGAACGCCGAGCGGGCGCCTCTGACGGTCGCGCATTTTCTGAAATATGTCGATCAAGGGCACTATTCCGGCACGCTTTTTCATCGAGTTGTCGCGAACTTTGTCATTCAAGGCGGCGGCTTCGATAGCGATTACAAGCCTAAAGCCGCGCCCACCAAGGTGGTCAATGAGTCCGGCAACGGCTTGACCAATCAGCGCGGCACCGTGGGCATGGCCCGCAGCCAGGAGCCGCACGGCGGCGATGCTCAATTCTATGTGAACCTGTACGACAATGAGGCCCTCGACCCCAATAAGACGCGTTGGGGCTACGCGGTCTTCGGCAAGGTCATTCAAGGCATGGATGTGGTGGATCGGATCGGCAATGTGGCGACGGGCCCGCATGGGGCATTCAAAGAAGATGCGCCGCTCAAGTCGGTGGTGATCGAGCGAATCGAGCGCGTTGCCAGCCCTTAACCGTTGCCAACCCTTAACCTCGAGTGGCCGCGCTCTTCATCTCGGATTTGCACATCGACGCGAGTCGCTGGGGCGTTACCGAACAGTTTTTGAGCTTTCTCGCGACTGAGGCCAAGCACGCCGAGGCCTTGTATATTCTCGGCGACCTGTTCGAGTCCTGGGTCGGCGATGATGCCGCAGACGCCGCGCAAGCGGCTGCGATCGCGGGACTTCACTCGCTCACTTCGCATGGCGTACCGTGTTTTGTGATGCACGGCAATCGTGATTTCTTGTTGGCGAAGCAGTTCTGCCGCATGAGCGGCGCCCTGCTTCTGCCGGATCCCTTGATCGTGACTCTGTATGGGGAACCGGTGCTGGTGATGCACGGCGACGCTCTCTGTACCGATGATCGGGCCTACCAGCGGCTGCGCGCCACCGTGCGGGAGGCCGATTGGCAGCGGCGATTTCTCGCGCTCTCCGTTGCGTCGCGCCGTGCGCTCGCGGGTGCCGCACGCGTCGGCAGCCAAGCACACACCGCCGCCATGGAATACGCCATCACCGATGTCAACGCCGACAGTGTCGCGATGGCTCTGCGCAGCGCTGGAACCGCAACGCTAGTGCACGGCCACACCCATCGACCCGCCATCCACGCCTTGCAGGTCGACGGTCGCCCCTGCACGCGCATCGTGCTCGGCGATTGGTACGATCAGGGCAGCCTGCTGCGGTGGGACCACAACGGACCCGAGCTCAAGTCCCTACCGCGTCCGTAACACGCTTCAAGGCAACGAAGAACACAGTTGCCTCGAAGCGTGTTACCACCCCGCCGCACAAGTACTGGAACCGCTCAACAGTCGGAACTCGACCCTGCGCGCGGGTGTTGACCGGTACCGCGTGACGGGTCTACGGGGGCCGGGGCCGAGGGTGGCCCTGAGTGAAAGCGAAACACCGCGTCGGGTAGGGTGATCAGCTCCGCCTCGAGCGCGGCAAATTCTTCGATTCGCGACTCCAACGCGACCCCTGCCCGCTTGGCGGCACGCCGTGCGAGATCCAGGTATATCTTGTAGTGGCGCGCCTCGGCACTGTGCAGACCATGAAACAAGTCGCTCAA
>PMMB01000151.1:3206-3504 GCA_003165495.1 Gammaproteobacteria bacterium
AGCCGCGACATTTTGCCGGTCAGCTCGAGGTCTTCCGCGTAGGCGAACATCAGGGCGAGAGCGGTCGAGGCCGCCTTCTTTTCGCAATTGGCGTGATCGATCAGCAACACGTCCGGCAACGCGCGGGCCTGGGCGATCCAACCCGCGGGCGTGGGAACGCGCAGCAATGGATGCGCAAAATGCGCCGCCGCGCCAATCACGCCGGAGTCTTGAATGCCGAGATCGCCTCGAGCAGCGCGCCGGCCGACTGATAGCGGTCGGCCGGAGACTTGGCAAGCAAGCGCAGCAGCATCTCCCG
>PMMB01000151.1:3528-4624 GCA_003165495.1 Gammaproteobacteria bacterium
GTGTAGGGTTTGTGGCCGGTCAGCATTTCGTAGAACATGACGCCCAAGCTGTACAAATCGCTGCGCCCATCGATATTCTCGGCGTGTCCTTGTTCCGGGCTCATATAGTACGGTGTACCGAAAATCTCCCGCGTACCCGTCAATGACACCTCCATTTCATTCGCCTTGGCCAATCCAAAATCGATCAAGCACAGCGAGCCGTCGGCGCGCAGCATCACGTTGGCCGGTTTCAGATCCCGGTGCAGCACTCCCACCGAATGAATGGCCTCGAGTGCGCTGGCAATTTGCTGCAGAAACTTGAGCGCCGTCACCGGTGATAGCGGCGCTTTCATACGCTGGCGTAAATCGCCGGCCGGAAAATGTTCCATGGCGATGTAGGCATGATCGTCGGCGATGCCGAGATCATAAATGCGCACGATATTCTGATGCTTCAAGCCGGCGACGATTTCATACTCCTGCAAGAAACGGTCGAAGCTGACGATGCGCTCGGAGACGTCCGGCACTTGATTGAACACCTTGAGCACCACGACGGTGCCGGCGCGCTCGCTTTCCGCGAGATAGATCGTGCACATGCCGCCGCTGCCTACTTGCCGAATGCAGCGATGGCCGCGGATCATCACGGATCCGAAGCGATAGCATTGTTCGAAATCCGGCTGCGCGCGCAGCATGGAAAGCGTCTGTTTGTGTTCGCGCGAGGCGGTGACGATTGCCTTGATGAGCCGATCACGATCGATCCTGCGGCCGTAGAGACGGTGCAAGCCGGGGACGGCGGCGGATTCAGGGTTGGACGCGTTCTGCAGCACGAGCAGCACGATCGGCGCGAACTCAGGCTTCGCCAACAACGCGGCCGCTAGAGCTTCCACAGCGGCGGCCGGCGGGCCGACGATGATGACCGCGTCAAAACCGACGGCGGCAAATTGCGCCTCGAGAGGGTTGTCTTCGCCCAACCGATGTTCGACGAGTTTCGCGTCCGGCCACTCGATCTCGACATGCTTTCTGACCAGCAGTAGATAGTCGGCGCGCGCTGCGATCACCAGTAGACGCATGGTACTGCCGCAGGCTAGTTCCGTTTGCTATCGAACGGATTTGAGTCCAC
>PMMB01000351.1:0-4299 GCA_003165495.1 Gammaproteobacteria bacterium
GCGAAGATCGAGCGTGCCGAGGCGATCAAGAATCTCGCCGCCGTGGTGCGGGCGAGCGACGGCGTCATGGTTGCGCGCGGCGACCTGGGCGTCGAAATGGGCTACGCGGAGCTGGCCGGTCTGCAAAAGCAGATCATCCAGGAAGCGCGCCATCAGAATCGCGTCGTCATCATGGCGACGCAAATGATGGAGTCGATGATTACGAATACCATTCCCACCCGGGCCGAGGTGTCGGATGTGGCGAATGCCGTCATGGACGGTACCGACGCCGTGATGCTGTCCGCCGAAACCGCATCGGGCAAGCATCCGTCGAAGGTGGTCGAGGCGATGTCCCAGATCATCGTCGGCGCCGAAAAGTACCAGGTTGCGCACGTGCGGATCAGGCAGCGCAAGGCGGGCTACTACGAGCACACCGACGAAGCCATCGCGTCGGCCGTCATGTTCACGGCGAACCACCTGCATGTGAAAGCCATCGTGGCGCTCACCGAGTCGGGGTCGACGTCGCTGTGGATGTCGCGGGTCCGCTCGGACATTCCGATCTATGCGTTCACCCGCCACGAAGCCACGCGCTGCCGGGTCACCCTGTACCGCGGCGTGTATCCCGTGGCTTATGACGTCACGGACAAGGGTGAGGCGTTTTACTTCTCGATATTCCGCCTGCTGCTGGATCTCAAATTGGTGGAAGAGGGCGATTCGGTCATTCTCACCAAGGGTGAGTTGAGCGGCGTGTCGGGCGGCACGAATTCCATGCAGATCCTGCGCGTCATCCGCAAATGAGCGCAGCCGGAGAATTTCGCGGTACCGATCGCTACATTGCCACCGAAGAGCTGATGGCCGCGGTGAACGCCGCCATGGTGTTGTCGCGACCGCTGTTGATCAAGGGCGAGCCCGGCACCGGTAAGACTCTGCTCGCCAACGAGATCGCCCGATCGTTAAGCAAACCCTTCTTCGAGTGGCACATCAAATCCACCACCAAGGCGCAGCAGGGACTGTATGAATACGATGCCGTCTCGCGCCTGCGCGATTCGCAGCTCGGCGACCCGCGCGTCAAGGACATTAGCAATTACATCTTGAAGGGCGATCTCTGGGAAGCCTTCGATTGCGACGTGCAGCCGGTGCTTCTCATCGACGAGATCGACAAGGCGGACATCGAGTTTCCAAACGATTTGCTGCGTGAGCTGGACCGCATGGAGTTCTACGTGTACGAGACGCGAGAGACGGTGCGTGCCAAGCATCGACCCGTCATCGTGATCACCAGCAACAACGAAAAAGAACTGCCCGACGCCTTTTTACGACGCTGCTTCTTTCACTATATCCGCTTTCCGGACACGGCCACGATGACGCAAATCGTCGATGTGCATTTTCCGGAGTTGAAGCGCGAGTTGCTGCATGAGGCGCTGACGACGTTCTTCAAGATTCGCGACACGCCGGGCTTGAAGAAGAAGCCGACTACCTCCGAGCTTTTGGATTGGATCAAGCTGTTGGTGACCGAGGACATTGCGCCGGAAGCGTTACGCAGCGACGACGCGAAGAAACTCATTCCGCCTCTGTATGGCGCCCTGCTCAAGAACGAGCAGGACGTGCATCTGTTCGAGCAACTGCTGTTCCTCCATCGCCGGAATGCTCGTTAGATTTTTTTTCCTGTTGCGCAGCGCCGCAGTTCCGGTATCCATCTCCGAACTCCTGACCCTGCTCGAAGCGCTCAAAGCGGGACTGGCGGGGCTCGACGCCGAGCGCTTTTACTACCTGGCGCGCACCTGCCTGGTGAAGGACGAGCGCTACTACGATCGATACGACAAGGCGTTCGCGGCGCATTTCAAAGGCGCCGAGGACCTGTTCGCCCTGCTGCAGCGCGACCTTCCGGAGGATTGGCTCGCAAAGATGGCAGAACGAGAGTTCAACGACGCCGAGAAGGCGCAGATCGAAGCACTCGGCGGCTGGGAGAAATTGATGGAGACGCTGATGAAGCGTCTCGAGGAGCAGAAGGAAAGGCATCAGGGCGGCAATAAATGGATCGGCACGGCGGGGACGTCGCCCTTCGGCGCCTACGGGTTCAATCCGGAAGGCGTGCGCGTGGGACAGGATGGCGGCCGGAACCGAAGCGCCGTGAAAGTTTGGGACAAGCGGGAATTCGCCAATTTGGACGACAAGGTCGAGCTTGGCACCCGCAATATAAAGATGGCGCTGCGGCGTCTGCGGCGCTTCGCGCGGCGCGGTACGCCCGACGAACTGGCGTTGGCGGACACCATCGATGCCACCGCACGCTCGGGCGGATGGCTGGACATCAAGATGCAGGCCGAGCGGCACAACGTGGTGAAGGTGCTGCTGCTGCTGGACATCGGCGGATCGATGGACGATCACGTGAAAACCTGCGAGGAATTATTCTCCGCGGCGCGCACCGAGTTCAAGCATCTCGAGCATTATTATTTTCACAATTTCACGTATGAAGCGCTGTGGCGGGACAATCGGCGGCGTTTCAATGAACACCTGGGTACCGTCGAAGTCATGCGCACTTACGGTACCGATTACAAACTCATTCTGGTGGGCGATGCGACCATGAGCCCGTACGAGATCACCCAGCCCGGCGGCAGCGTCGAGCATTGGAATGCCGAAGCGGGCAGCGTGTGGCTGCAGCGCTTGATGAAACACTATCCGAAGTTCGCCTGGATCAATCCGCAGCCGCAGTCGCGCTGGCGGCACAACGCGTCGATCGAGATCACGCGTGAGCTGCTCGAGGGGCGCATGTATCCGCTGACGCTGGCGGGGCTGGATGGGGCGATCGACGCTCTGAGCTGACGCGGCTATTTGGCTTGCAGCACCTTCAAATCCGCGAGAACCGTCAGCGAATGTCCTTTCGGATCGACCGGCGCATAGTGCTTCGCGATGCGCCCTTGGGGGTCGATGATGAAGGTTTCGCGACTGGCGATTT
Source organism: Gammaproteobacteria bacterium (assembly GCA_003165495.1). Classification (GTDB taxonomy): domain Bacteria; phylum Pseudomonadota; class Gammaproteobacteria; order Steroidobacterales; family Steroidobacteraceae; genus Bog-1198. The sequence goes on from PMMB01000351.1 coordinate 2,930, forward strand.
CCATCAGTCCGAGCGCGCTGCGCAGTACGCCGTAGGACTTGGCGGTTTCCTTGGTGCTGTCCGCCAACAGAGTGAAGGGCAGACTATGCTCCTCCGCGAATTGCTTGTGAGATGCGACGTCATCGACGCTGATGCCGAGAATCACGGCGCCCAATTTATTGAACGCGAAGATGTTGTCGCGGAATTCGCAGGCCTGGGTGGTGCAGCCGGGGGTGTCGTCCTTCGGGTAAAAGTACAACACCAGCCACTTGCCGCGGTATTCGGCGAGCTCATGCCAGGCGCCGGCCTGATCTTGCAGGCGAAACGCGGGCGCAGGCGATCCGGCTTCCGGAGTCGCGGCCCACACGGCGGAGGCCGCGGTGATGCAAGCGCAGTACAATACGATCAGCGACCCGATCCGCGTTCCAGTGTGAAGGTGCTTGGCCATTGAATACTCCGAGTAATGCAGGTCCCGAAAGCGCCACCGGGCAATGGCATACTAGCATTGTGCCCGTCGTGACACCTCACCTAGGCTTGGTACTGACGGGCGGCGGTGCGCGCTCCGCCTACCAGGTCGGCGTGCTCAAAGGTGTCGCCGAGCTATTGCGGCGCGGCTCCTCGTGTCCATTTCCGATCATCACTGGAACATCCGCCGGCGCCGTCAGCGCGGTGGCCCTCGCCTCGGATGCGGCGCATTTCAGGCGTTCGGTGTATGCCATCGAACAAGTATGGCGCGATTTTCGCGTGCACCATGTGTTCAAAGCCGATGCAGCGACCATGCTCCGGTCCGGTATGCACTGGATGCTGGCATTCATCACCGGCGGCTGGCTGGTGCATCCGCCGCATTCGCTGTTCGACAACACGCCATTGTGGGATCTGCTGCGTGCGCAATTGCATTTCGATGGCATCCCGCGAAGCCTGTACAAGAAGCATCTGCAGGGGATCGGCATATGCGCCACGTGCTACGAGGATGCGGATTCGGTGACCTTTTATGCGTCGGCGTCGGCGATAGAGCCTTGGGCTCGGGTGTTTCGCAAGGGCGCGCGGGTGCAGCTGACGCTGGACCATTTGATGGCCAGCCTCTCCATCCCTTTTATGTTTCGCCCCGTCTTGCTGCATGACCAATATTTCGGCGATGGCGCCATGCGCCAAACGTCGCCCTTGAGTCCCGCTATACATCTGGGCGCCAATCGGCTGTTCATCATCGGCGTCAATGATCCCGCTCCCACGGGCGCAGGCCCGAACAGACGCGCGGTCGAACCCAGCTTTGGACAGATGTTCGGCTTCATGTTGGACTCGCTGTTCATGGATCAGCTGAACGCGGATCTCGAGCGTATCAGCCGTTACAATGAGGGCAACGTTAAGCGCCGCATCGAATTTCTAGTGATGAC
>PMMB01000351.1:4337-12431 GCA_003165495.1 Gammaproteobacteria bacterium
CGAGGACGCGCGGGCGCGTGCCGACGAGATACGCGCGTTCCTGGCGCTGGAAAATGCCCGCCAATTTCGCGCGACACCCGGCAAGGAGACCGCCCCTTAGCATTTTTGCAGGGAATCGTGCCGGGTCAGGACCTGCGGATAATCCGTTCGAAAATGTTCGGCGAGCTGCTCGGCAATGTACACCGAGCGGTGTTGGCCGCCGGTGCACCCGACCGCAATGGTGAGATAACTGCGATTCGCCTGCGCGAGTTCGCCGACGCGCCGGTCCAAGAACTCGATGAGATCCGCGATCATGCCGCGCACGCTGGCATATCCCGCCAGATACTCGATCACGGCTGCGTCGCGACCGTTCAGATGGCGCAGCGCGTGCTCCCAGTAGGGATTCGGCAGGCTGCGCACATCGAAGACGAAATCCGCATCGCCCGGTATGCCGTGCTTGTAGCCGAACGATTCGAACATGAGGGAGAGCCGTCCCTCCCGCCGGCGGTCGATGCGCTCGCGAATCAGTTCGCGCAACGCGTGGACCCCCATGCTGGAAGTGTCTACGACTAAGTCCGCCGCGGCGGTAATCGGTTCCAGTAGCTTGCGTTCCGAGGCGATCGCCTCGCGCAAACTGACATCGGCCGTCACGAGAGGGTGCTTGCGCCGCGTTTCGGCATAGCGTTTGAGCAGCACTTCGTCGCTGGCGTGCAGGTACAGAACCTCGCAGCCGATTCCGCTGCGCCGCAGTTCGCCCACGAGAGCAGGAATTGTCTCGATTTCGTTGGGTCGATTGCGTGCATCCAGACCGACCGCGGTTCTGGGATAGGTATCTCCCATGCCGCGGACGGTGTGTGAGATGAAGGGCTTGAGCAGCGCCGCGGGGATATTGTCGACACAATAAAAGTCGATATCCTCCAGCATGTGCAGAGCGACGCTCTTACCCGAGCCCGACAGCCCGCTCACGATGATGAGTCGCATCGACAAACGGGCGCCCTTTAAGTTAACCCGACAGACGGGCCTTGATCACGTCCTCGGCGTGATGATCCGCAGCCTTTTCCTTGTGTTTCTTGACGCATCGATCGAGTTTGTCGGCCAGGGCGTCGATGGAGGCGTACATATTGCCTTCGGTCGCGTCGGCGTAGATTTTATTTCCCCGCAGCATGAGGGTGGCTTCGGCTTTGTGGCCGAATTTTTCGACGGTGAGCACACAGTGAACATCGATGAGCTGTTCGAAGTGCCGTGAGATGCGCTCGAATTTCTTAATGACGTAAGCGCGCAGTGCGTCAGTAACTTCCACATGGTGACCGCTGAGATCGAGCTGCATAAGCTTCCTCCTTAAGGTTACGTTTACGACGCGCGGGCAGCCGCTCGCTTCCGTTCGTTGGACGGNNGCGATCTGCATACCTTCGCGATATTTGGCAACGGTGCGCCTGGCCACCGGTATGCCCTCTTGCGACAGAATTTCCGCGAGCTTGCTGTCGCTCCACGGGTTTTCCGGATTCTCCTGCGAAATCAATTTCTTGATCTTGGCGCGAATGGCAGTGGAAGACATTTCTGTGCCATCGGCGGCTTCAACATGACTGGAAAAAAAATACCGGAACTCGAACACGCCGCGCGGCGTGTGCATGTATTTGGCGGTAGTGACGCGTGAAATCGTCGATTCGTGCATTTCCACGGCTTCGGCGACGTCCTTGAGAATGAGCGGTTCCATCGCTTCCTCGCCCAATTCGAAAAAGCTCGTCTGCCGCTGCACGATGCAGCGCGCCACCTTGATCAAGGTCTCGTTGCGAATTTCGAGGCTGCGCATCAGCCAGCGCGCCTCCTGCAATTGAGTGCGCAACATGGCATGGTCGGGGGAGCGGGAAATCAAATTCGCGTAAGCGTGATTGACACGGACTCGCGGCACCGTCGCTTGGTTGATCTCGACGATCCAGCCGTGGTCGGTGCGGCGCACGAAGACGTCCGGAATCACGTATTCCGCTTGCGCCGGGTTGACCGCCGCCCCCGGGCGCGGATGACAGGAGCGCACCAGCGCCAGTGCCATTTCCAAATCGCTTTCGTTGCAGCGCAGCTGTCTGCGCAGCAGCACCAATTGTTGGCCGGCGACCAGGTCCAGGTGTTCCAGCGCTACGCGAATCGCGGTATCCCGCGCCGGCGTGTCCGGATGGAGTTGCCGCAACTGCAGTGCAATGCACTCGCCGAGGCTGCGGGCGCCGACGCCGGCCGGTTCCAGGGATTGAACCGCGCCAAGCACGCGTTCCATATCCAGGGTTGTGGCCTCGATCTCCGGCAGCAGGCTCGAGCGGATATCTTCGAGTTCGTCTATCAGATAGCCGTCGTCGGTGATGGCGTCGGTGATGACGCGTGCAATCGCCATGTCGATGGCGGACAACTTGGCGAGTTCCAGCTGTTCGATGAGTTGTTCTTGCAGGGTTTGACCATGCTGGTCGCTGAAATCGCTGCTGCGGTCATCATCGCCCGACCAGGGGGTATCCGACGGACCGCTGGTTCGCTCTCCCCACGCATCATCAACAATTTCCACCTCGGGTTCTTCGCGCTGCTCGCTGGGGGTGCTGTTGCCGTCCAGTTCGGCGTATTTCTCGTCCTTTTCCTCAGGCGCCTCTTCGCGCTCGCGCACGGCGTCGCCGAGAGGCTCCAAGGTCTCCTCCTCCGCCTCGAGCATCACATTAGTCTCGAGCGTCTCGCGGACATGCGCCTGCAGGTCGAGCGAGGGCAGCTGCAACAATCTGATGGCCTGCTGCAGCTGCGGCGTCATGGTGAGCTGCTGGCCGATGCGAAGCTGCAGACTTGGCTTCAACATAGTTCTTTCAAGGGTCCAAGCCTACAGTTTGAAATCCTGGCCCAAGTACACCTCACGAACCTGCGGGTTGGCAAGAATCTGATCCGCAGATCCGGAGGCGAGCACCGCACCCTGACTGACGATATATGCGCGCGTACAGATCCCGAGAGTTTCGCGCACATTATGATCGGTAATGAGCACGCCGATGCCCTTGTCGGACAAGTGCTTGATTATGCGCTGGATATCGGCAACGGACAGGGGGTCGACCCCGGCAAACGGCTCGTCCAGCAAGATGAACCTAGGATCCGCCGCCAAGGCGCGGGCGATTTCCACCCGCCGGCGTTCGCCGCCGGAAAGACTCATTCCGAGGCTGTCGCGTACATGGCCGATATGCAGCTCCCCCAACAGCTCCCTAAGGCGCGCGCTGCGCGCCCCGTCATCGAGCCCGGGCCGCGTTTCGAGAATCGCCATGATGTTGTCCGCCACCGATAGTCGGCGGAACACCGAGGGCTCCTGCGGGAGATAGCCCAACCCCAATTGGGCCCGCCGGTGCATCGGCAAGCGGCTGATGTCGCGGTTGTCCAAAGAGATCTCGCCGTGCTCGCAGCGGGTGAGGCCGACAATCATGTAGAACGCCGTGGTCTTGCCGGCGCCATTAGGCCCCAGCAGGCCCACGACCTCGCCGCTCTCGACCTCCAGCGACAAATCCCGCAGTACCTGCCGCGATTTGTAGCTCTTGGCGAGGTTGAAGGCTCGCAATACGCTCATGGTTTGGGGTTGGCCGGCGGCGTGATGATGATGTGCACGCGCTGGGACCCCTGTTCCGAGGCGTCCGCGATGATGTTCTGCGCGAGCACGTTGTACTTCAGCGACTCGCCGCGAATCTCGTTCCCACCGTCGCTCAACCACGCATTCTTGGAGAGATGCACGACTCCTTTCGTCACGTCGTAATCGATGCTGTCGGCGCGCCCCCGAGCCAACTTTCCGGTCTTGGCGATCCGCTGCTCGAAGGCGGCCGGCTTGCCGTTGACGATCGCTTTGGAGAGGAGTTTTTTGGCAAAAGTGATTTCGGCCTCATCGGAGGTGAGCAGGCCTTGGTCCATGGTAATTTTCACATTGCCGCGAAACACCCAGTGGCTGTTCTCGAAGTCCAAGCCCGTGCCCTGCGCCTGGTCGGCGGCGACCGACGTATTGCCCTGAGCGATGCGCACCTTCCGATAGACCAAATTGTTGGTCTTGAGGTCCATTTCGAAGGACTGCGCATCCAGCAGGATCGTTTGCTGTTCCACCTTCGCCGCGAGGGCCGCGGACGCGGGCAGCGCGAGCGCGAGCAACGCGAGAGCCTTAAGGGTGGAAGCGGCCATTGACCTTCGATTCTAGGCGCAACGTGCGCTCTTTCAAATTGGCAATGAGACCGCGCGCGGTCAGAGTATGTTCTGCGTAATCGATCCGCACGTCGCTCTTCGTGCTCGCCACCGCGTCGGGGACGTTGTAGCTCAAGGTATCGGTGTGTACCACGGCCGCGCCTTCCCGACCCGTGGCCTCGCCCTGCAGGCGCACATTGCCGGTCACGTCGACCACCTTACCGCCCGGTTGGATGTGCGCGAGATCGCCCACCATGACCCATGACTGTCCGTTCGGCGCCTGGTAGACGACCCGGACGTTGTGCAGCGCCACTTCGTTGCCATGCGCGATTTGATCGATGCGCTCGGCCTCGATGCGAATACTGGGATCGCCGGCGAGATCATAGTCGGTGAGCACGGCGTTTTTTAGGTAATAGCCCGGCAAGTCCGCCTGTTTGGCGTCGATTTGCGTCCGTGGCCGGCGTGCCGGCGAACTAAAGATCCAGGTGCTGATGCCCAGCGCCACGACCGCGAGGACGGTAAAAACCCTGAATAGCATTAACGCTGCCCTGCGCGGGCGCGCAGTACCGCGTCACATAGTTCGCGCACGGCGCCCTGGCCGCCATTCGCCTTGGCGATCCAGTGCGCTGCGGACAGCACCACGGGGTGCGCATCCGCAACGGCGCCGGCCACGCCGACCGCCGACATCAGGGGTAGATCGGGCGTGTCGTCGCAGATGCATGCGCAGTTCAAGGGGTCTAAACCTAAACGCTTCGTCAGGCGATGCAGCGCGGCCACTTTGTCATTGCATGCTTGGACCACATGGGGTACGCGCAGCTCACGCATACGCGCGGCGAGGGCACCCGAGCGCCGTCCGCTGAACGCCGCCACCGCGACGCCGGCGGCCATCAGGAGTTTGATGCCGTGGCCGTCGCGCACGTGGAACACCTTGAGAGTCTCGCCATGGACGGAGAAATACAGGCGCCCATCGGTGAGCACGCCGTCGACGTCCACGATCAGGAGTTGGATCCGCGCCAACGGCGTCGCCTTGCGCGCCTTCAAACCACACCTGCGCGCAATAGATCGTGCACGTTGAGTGCGCCGACGATCCTCTGGTCCGCATCGACCACGACCAGCGACGTGATGCGATGGGTTTCCATCAGATGCACCGCTTCCGCCGCGAGCGTCGTGGGGCGCACGGTTTTTGCGTGGCGGCTCATGACTTGGTCCATTCGAGTGGAGTGCAAATCCGCGGAAGCGTCAAGCGCGCGCCGCAGATCGCCGTCGGTGAATATGCCGAGGACGCGCAAGGTCTCATCGACAATGGCCGTCATACCGAGGCCCTTGCGAGTCACTTCCATCAGTCCTTCCGCCAGCGGAGTGTCGGCCCGTACGGTGGGAATATCGGCGCCGGTGCGCATCACGTCTTGCACGTGCAGCAGCAGGCGCCTTCCTAAGATTCCGGCGGGATGCGAGCGCGCGAAATCTTCCTCGGTGAAGCCGCGCGCTTTCAGCAGCGCCACGGCCAGCGCATCACCCACGGCCAATGCCGCCGTGGTGCTGGCGGTGGGGGCCAAGTTGAGCGGGCAGGCCTCGGCCGGCACACCGATGTCCAAATGCACGGTTGCGATCCGCGCGAGCGCGGAATTCGAGTTGCCCGTAAAGGCGATCAGGGGCACGCCTAAGCGCGCGATCACCGGCACGATGGTCAGGATCTCATCGGTTTCGCCCGAATTTGACAGGGCAAGCACCGCGTCGTCCCGCGTGATCATGCCGACATCGCCGTGGCTCGCCTCGCCGGGATGCACAAAAAATGCCGGCGTGCCGGTGCTGGCCAGNNACAAATGCGGCAGGCGCGTGCAAACTCCGACCCTAAGCGCGGCACTTGTGCGCGCAAACCGTCGATTTCGATGGTGAGCGCCTGGCGGCCGAGATCGACGAGGCCTTCGTCGGTGAACTCGAGATTCATGCGTGAATGATACCGCGGATGCAGAATCTCGCTAACCTAACGGCGTAAGCTTGGGATTATTTGTAGGAGCGAGCATGAATCCACAGCAGGTGGCGCAAATCATCGAAGCCGGTTTGGCCGGCAGCCGGGCGCTCGTCAAGAGCGACGACAACGTGCATTTCGAGGCCGTTGTGATTGCGGCTGCGTTCGAAGGCTGTCGATCCGTGCAGCGCCATCAATTGGTCTATGGCACCTTGGGGAAGGCGGTGGGCAACGAGATTCACGCGCTCGCGTTACAGGTATTTACACCGGAAGAATTTGCAGGCCAGGGACGTGGATAAATTACAGATTCAAGGCGGCATAGCGCTCGAGGGCGAGATCCGCATTTCGGGCGCCAAGAACGCCACTTTGCCTATTTTGGCCGGATGCTTGTTGGCGGACGGCCCGGTGACGGTGTCGAACGTCCCGCACTTGCAAGATGTCACCACCATGATCGAACTGCTCGGGCGCATGGGCGTCTCGGTGACCATCGACGAAAAAATGCGCATCGAGGTCGATGCATCGACCATCAAGGAGTATTTCGCGCCCTACCANNTGCGCGATCGGCGCGCGTCCGGTCAACATCCATGTTGCGGGTCTGCAGGCGATGGGCGCCGATATTCATATCGAGAACGGCTACATCAAAGCTCGCGCGGACCGCCTCAAGGGTGTGCGCCTGGTGCTGGAAACCGTCACGGTCACCGGCACCGAAAACCTCATGATGGCCGCGGCATTGGCGGACGGCGAGACCGTGCTGGAGAACGCCGCGCGCGAGCCCGAAGTGGTCGATCTGGCTAATTTCTTGAGCGCCATGGGCGCCAAGATCAAGGGCGCCGGAACCGACCGAATCGTCATCGAAGGGGTGGAGCGCCTCAACGGCACGGCCTACGAAGTGCTGCCCGATCGTATCGAGGCCGGCACGTACTTGGTCGCGGGCGCCATCACGGGCGGTCATATTCGGGTCAAGAATACTCGCCCGGATCATTTGGATGCGGTCATCGGCAAGCTGCAAGAGGCCGGCGCCAAGGTTGGCGTCGGCGACTCGTGGATCGAAGTCGATATGCGCGGACGCCGGCCGGATGCGGTCGACATTCGGACGGCGCCGTATCCGGCTTTTCCGACGGATATGCAGGCGCAGTTTGCCGCGCTCAACACTGTCGCCAGCGGCGTCGGCACTATTATCGAAACGATTTTCGAAAATCGCTTCATGCACATGCTGGAAATGCGCCGCATGGGCGCGGAGATCCGGCTCGAGGGCAATACCGCGATCATCAAGGGAGTCGAAAGGCTCACAGCGGCACCCGTGATGGCCACCGACCTACGCGCCTCCGCCAGTCTGGTGCTGGCGGGACTCGTGGCCGACGGCCGCACCGAGATCGAACGCATTTATCACATCGACCGCGGCTATGAAGCGATCGAAGAAAAGCTGCAGCAATTGGGAGCGAAGATCCGCCGCACGCCGGCTTGAGGGGCTATTGTGGCTGCGCCTGGAGCGTCGGCCGTTCCAGCACCTTTAGATTGACTTTGTAGGGCTGGCGACCGTGTCGTCCTTCGAGTTCTACCAGGGCGCCTGGCGGCAGCGCGGCCACCCGGCTGACGAGGTCCTGGGCGTTGCGAACGGGTTCACCACTTAAGCCCGAGACCAAGTCACCGGGCCGCACTCCCGCCTCGAATGCCGGACTCTTTACCAGAATGTTCACCACCGTGACGCCGCCTCCCGAGGCCAGCCCTAGCTGCGCGGCCTGCTCATCGGACAGGTCTTGCGGCACGAAACCCAGCCAGCCGCGCACCACGTGACCCGCTTTAAGGATTTGTTCCATGACGCCGCGCACGAGATTGACGGGAATTGCAAAACCGATCCCCTCGGGTCCGCCATAGGCGCGATTCAGTACGGCGGTATTGATGCCGACCAGATCGCCTTGCGCATCGATGAGCGCGCCGCCGGAGTTGCCGAGATTGATGGCGGCATCGGTCTGAATGAA
>PMMB01000101.1 GCA_003165495.1 Gammaproteobacteria bacterium
GCCAATATCTACGTGGCGCGGAACTTTGACGAGAGCATCTGGGTCAATTTCAAAGTGTTCGGCATCACCGTGGCGATGCTGATATTCATGGTGCCGCAGGTCATATGGCTGAGCGGCAAGACCAAGACAGAACAATCGGACCAGGGCTAAGGGTATGAATCAGACCGGCTCCGGCCGCGAACAACGCTTGCGCCGGCGCCTAGAGACGCGTTTTGCGCCGTCACTCCTAGTGATCGAGGACGAGAGTCATTTGCACGCCGGCCATGCGGGGGCAGCGGGAGGTCACAGCCATTTTCGGGTGACTATAGTGGCCGAGGCGTTCCGTGATGTATCCCCGGTAGCGCGTCACCGCCTGGTCTACGCCGCCGTCGACGACCTGTTGAAAACCGAGATCCACGCGTTGGCGATCGAGGCGTCGCCCCCACCGGCTACCGACGGCTCTTTACAGTCGAATTGACGAAAATTGGAGAGATCGCGTGGTAAAGGCTAAACTGCCGCCCCCGGGCGCGTCGGCCATGTCGGCCATAGCCGCCCTTTTTCGTGTGTAGAGGATTCAAATGACGCAATTTTTTGAGTTACAGTGGACCCGCGTGTCCACCGTGGCAGCAATTACCCTACTGCTGGCGGCCTGCGGCAAGCCACAGCAGGCGGCAGCGCCCGCGGCCCCCGACAAGCCGGTTACGCCGCCGGTCGCCGTTGTCGACGGCACGCCCATTCCGCGCGATGCCTACAATGATTACCTGAAGGGTCTGCTGCGCGGCAAACCGCTGACCGATGTGACCGCGGACGAAAAGAATCAGGTCCTCGATCAGATGATCAACATGTACCTCATCGCGGCTCAGGCCGAAAAAGACGGATTGGAAAAGGACCCGGAAGTCGCCACGCGAATCGCTCTGTTGCGTACGCAGATTTTGGCGGACGCCGCCGCGCAGAAGTACGTGAAGAGCAACGAACCCTCAGACCAGGATCTGCATGCCGCGTACGACGCCGCCACGGACAAGACGGAGTATCACGCCTCGCACATCCTGGTGCCGACCAAAGAAAAGGCCGATCAACTCATCAAGAAGATCAAGGGCGGAGCAAAGTTTGAAGACGTCGCAAAGGCCGAATCCACCGACAATTCCAAGACGAATGGCGGCGACCTCGGTTGGTTCACGACGGCGCGCATGGTCAAACCGTTCGGCGACGCCGTCAAGGGTCTGAAGAAAGGCGAATTCACGCTCGACCCCGTGCAGACCCAGTATGGCTGGCACATCATCAAGCTCGAAGATACGCGCGACGCGCCGTTCGACCAAATGAAGGGTCAGCTCACCAACGGCATCATGCAAAAGAAATTCCAGGACTATATCGAAGGACTGAAGAAGAGCGCCAAGATCGAAAAGAAGCTCTGACGAGAATCTGCACAAGAACATGCAGCGGATTCGCGGGAATCCGCTACTTCTTCAGCAATTTCAGAAACGCTGCTTCGTCGAGCACAGGGATGCCCAGCTGTTGGGCCTTCTTGAGTTTCGAACCCGCCTCCGCCCCCGCCACCACGTAGTNNCTGCCGCTCACCTTGCCGCCGAGTTGCACGATGGCCTCCTCCGCGGCCTCGCGCGTCAGCGCCTGCAGCGTGCCGGTCAGGACGAAGGACTTCCCTGTCAGCTCCGTTTGGGCATCGATGGGCACCGGGGCAGGCCAGGTGATGCCGCCGGTGAGTAACCGATGGACGATGGCTGCATTGTCGGGATCGTGGAAATAGGCCGCGACATTCTTGGCCACTACCGGACCCACGTCCGGAACGCGCTGGATCTGCTCCTCCCCGGCTTGGCGCAAGGTTGCGATATCGCCAAAATGCTGCGCAAGCGCGAGCGCAGTCGCCTCACCCACATCGCGTATGCCTAGGGCGTAGAGAAAGCGAGGAAAACTCGTTTGCTTCGAAGCTAGAATGGCCGATTGCAATTTCTGCGCGGACTTATCGCCCATACGCTCGAGCGTCGAGAGTTGTTGCGTCTGCAGCTCGAAAAGATCCGCCGGCGTTCGCACCCAATCGCGGTCCACCAGCTGCTCGACGAGCTTGTCGCCGAGTCCCTGGATGTCCAGGGCGCGGCGCGAGGCAAAATGCTTGATTTCCTCTTTGCGTTGCGCCGCGCATATCCGTCCGCCGGTGCAACGCGCGACTGCCTGGTCGACCTCGCGCGCTACCGGCGATCCGCAAACCGGGCACACACTCGGCAGCGTCACCGGCGCGGCGCCCGCGACCCTGCGTTCCGGCAGCACTCGCGCCACTTCCGGAATCACATCCCCGGCGCGGCGGATGACCACCGTATCGCCCACTCGCACGTCTTTGCGCGTCAATTCATCCATGTTGTGCAAGGTTGCATTGCTGACGGTGACGCCGCCGACGAACACTGGTTCGAGCCGCGCTACGGGCGTCAGCGCGCCGGTGCGGCCCACTTGAAATTCGATGCCGCGCACCGTCGTCAGGGCCTCTTCGGCGGGGAATTTGTGCGCAACCGCCCAACGCGGCGCCCGCGAAACGAATCCCAGCTGTCGCTGCAGCTCGAGATCGTCGACTTTGTAAACCACGCCGTCGATCTGGTACGGCAGCTTCGGGCGCAGCGCGCCCATCTCACGGTAGTAATCCAGACAGCCGCCGGCGGCTTCCACGACCCGGGACTGCGGGCAGATCTTGAAACCCCAATGGCGCAATGCCTGCAAAGTCGCGCTGTGGTATGTGGGCAGTTCGCCGCCCTCCACGATTCCGAGCCCATAGATGAAGAGGTCGAGCGGTCGCGCCGCCGTTATTCTGGGGTCGAGTTGGCGCAAACTTCCCGCCGCCGCATTGCGCGGGTTGACGAAACTCTTTTCGCCGCGCGCCACCGCTTCTTCGTTGAAACGCTTGAAGCCGGCCAACGGCATGAATACCTCGCCGCGGACCTCCAGCACTCGCGGCGGTCGATCGGCACGCAACTTCAAGGGCAGCGCCTTGATGGTCTTGAGGTTCTGCGTGATGTCCTCGCCGGTTTCGCCGTCGCCGCGCGTCGCACCTTGCACAAACACACCGTTCTCATAGCGGACGCTGATTGCCAAACCGTCCAATTTCGGCTCTGCTGAATAACGAATGGGTCCTTCCCGATCGAGCCGTTCGCGGATGCGGCGATCGAAGTCGCGCACATCCTCGTCGCTGAACGCATTGTCCAGGGACAGCATGGCGAGCCGATGTTTCACCGCGCCGAAAGCGGCGACGGGGGCCGCTCCAACTCGCTGCGTCGGCGAATCCGGCGTCAGCAATTGAGGATGCTGGGTCTCGAGGGCGCGCAGTTCGAGCATGAGCCGGTCGTACTCGGCGTCCGAAACCTCCGGATCATCGAGCGCGTGATAGCGGTAGTNNTAGCGTTCCAGCGTTTCCTTGAGCTCGAGAACGCGCGCCGCCACCTTTTTCGTTGCGCCACCTTTCATCTGCGCGCACATCTCTGGTTAATTCCTGGGCAGCGAAGCCTGAAAATGCGCAATGTCCTCGCGCAAAGCGGCCGCGCGCTGCGGCGACAAAGGCATCCCCTTCCCGTCCTGCACCATGCCGGACAATTCTGCCGCCAATCCGTGCGCCGTCCCGAATAGCTCATCCATCGTTTCGAGGGGTTCGATTGGCCCCGGCAATACGGCGAACAGGGTTACGCCCCGAAACTCTTGATCCGCCATCTCGGCGACGTCGAAAGTTCCCGGCTCGATAAGACTTGCGACGCAAAAGAGGCTGCGGCCGTCGGCGTGCTTGCGATGAAACACCTGATATCGCCCAAACGCGAGTCCGTGCAGGTCGAGCGCCGCCATCAATTGGGCCCCCGACCAGCGCGCCTCGCCCACGGCGCAGACGCGAATGGTCACGATCCGCTGCGGCTTGGCCGCCGTTACTGCCGCGGCCGGCATCACCGTCGGCACGGGCCGCGACACACTCACCGTCGCGGGCGCGGGGACGGGTGCGGTAAAGGCCGCGGGATCGGCGTTGATCATCATTGGGCCATCCAACACCGGGACACGATCGAAGTCGGCAGTGCGGATATTGAGGGGCTCGAAGGGTGGAACACCCCAGTCCCGCGACTCTAGCTGCGGCCGCATATCCTCGTCGCCGGTATCAGCATATCGAAGATCGAGTGGAGGCACGGTCTCCGCCGTTTTCCCCGCTGTCGACTCGCGCAGCTCGGCGTTACCCGGAGCTTGGCCGGACCGACGCGCGGTCCACCACCAAATACCCGCGAGCAGCGGCAGGCTCAGTCCCAGCAATATCCAGCGAAGCTCGGCGGCCAAGTGCTTACGCCTTACATCGCCGCCATGCGCACAGCCTCGTCGACATCGACCGCTACCAAGCGCGACACTCCCGGCTCGGTCATGGTGACGCCGACCAATTGCGATGCCAGCTCCATGGTGCTCTTGTTGTGCGTTATGAATATGAATTGCACATTGCGCGACATATCGCGCACGATGTCGCAGAAGCGGCCGACGTTGTTCTCATCGAGCGGCGCGTCCACCTCATCCAGAAGACAGAACGGCGCCGGGTTCAAATCGAATATCGCGAATACCAACGCGACGGCGGTCAGCGCCTTCTCGCCGCCCGAGAGCTGGCTGATGGTGCTGTTGCGCTTCCCCGGCGGACGCGCCATGACGGAAACGCCGGCGGACGCGCCTTCTTCGTCCGTGAGTTCCAGGTATGCATGGCCGCCGCCGAACAGCCGCGGAAATTTCTCTTTCAGACCGGCGTTCACCTTATCGAAAGTATCCTGAAAACGCGTGCGGGTCTCCCGATCGATTTTGCGCATCGCCGACTCGAGCGTTTCCAACGCATCCGTCAGATCCTTGCACTGCCGATCCAGATATTCCTTGCGTTCGGATTGCTCCTTGAATTCACCGATGGCCGCGAGATTGACCTGACCCAAGCGCTCGATTTTGCCCTTGGTCTCCTCCAGCTGCGACTCCCAGTTCGCGACTGTCGCGTCCTCGGCGAGTTGACCGAGCAGCACGGCGAGCTCGAAATTCGTCGCCGCAAGTTGTTCGGCGACGCTCTCACGGCGTACACGCACTTGCGATGCGGCCATTCGAGCTTCATCCAGGCGCGAACGTGCGGCGTCGACCCGCTGCCCGGCTTGCTCGCCCGCAACGTTACGGTCGCGTAGTTGGGCGTCCAGCTCATCGCTGGCAATCCTGGCTGCCTGCAGCTCACCGTCGATTTCCGCGCGTATTCTCAACGCTTGTTCGAGCTGAGTCTGCGCTGCGGCGAGCGGTGCTTCGCTCT
>PMMB01000215.1 GCA_003165495.1 Gammaproteobacteria bacterium
CGCGCCATCGAAGCGGGCATGGACGAACTGGGCGCGGTGTGCGCGGCTTCCGATGGTTTCGCCACGCGCAATCAAGGCATGACGGCGGACGCGTCACTCGCCATGTGCTGCGAGGTCGTGCGTCTGGCGCGCGAGCACGGCCGTCGCGCGCAGATTACTATTTCAACGGCCTTTGGCTGTCCCTTCGACGGTGAAGTGAATCCCTTGCGAGTGGTGGAGATGGCGCGGTCGGCCGCGGCCGTGGGGCCGGTGGAAATTGCCGTGGCGGATACCATCGGCGTCGCGAGTCCCGGAGAGGTATCGATAATGGTCGAGAGAGTGGCCGCGGCGATCAAGCCCCTGCCGGTGCGCGTGCATTTTCACAACACGCGAAACACCGGGCTCGCCAATGTGTGGGCGGCGGTGCAGGCCGGCGCCAAGATCGTGGACGCGTCGTTGGGCGGCATCGGTGGTTGCCCATTTGCACCGCGCGCGACCGGCAATGTTCCCACCGAGGATGTGGCGTACATGTTGCAGCGGTCGGGCTACCATACGGGCTTGGATCTGGATCGCCTGATCGCGTCCGCGCGGTGGCTTGCCGGCGCGATGGGCCGGGACGTTCCGGGATTGCTGAGCAGAGCCGGCGCCTTCCCTAAAAGATTGCCGGACCCAGTGACAGGTTAACTGATATAGGAAACTATATTACATGATAAACAATTACATACACGTATTATATGTACCTATTTCTACATCGATGGCGCGATCATGAGCGCCGCTGCACCGACCGTCCGGGGCGTTGCCGGCGATCTCGCGCCACTGGTTTTACTCGAGCGCAGGGGCGCCGTCGCGCACCTCACGCTCAATCGTCCGGCGCAGTTCAACGTGCTGTCCGAGCAGATGTTGACGGCCGTGCATGCCGCACTTGAATCGCTCGCCGCCGATTCCTCGGTGCGCGCCGTGGTGTTGGGGGGTGCCGGCAAGGCGTTTTGCGCGGGCCACGACCTGAAGCAAATGAAGGCCAACCCAAGCTTGGAGTACTACCAGCGGCTGTTCGACGACTGCAGCNNACCGCCGCCGGCTGTCAGCTGGTGGCCATGTGCGACCTTGCCGTAGCTGCCGACGATGCGCGCTTTGCGGTTGCCGGCGTCAACATAGGCCTATTCTGCGCCACACCGTCAGTTGCGCTCACACGCAACGTGGGCCGCAAGGCTGCCTTTGAGATGCTGGTGACGGGCGAATCCATCGATGCCGCCGCCGCCGTGCAGCGCGGGCTCATCAATTGTTGCGTACCTGCGGATCGCCTCGATCAGCAGATCGACAAGCTCACGGCTGCGATCGTTGCCAAGCCGCAGTCCGTGATTGCGACGGGCAAGGCATTGTTCTATCGCCAGCTGGAGCTGGGCGTCGTGCCGGCTTACCAACTCGCCGGCCAGTCGATGGCCTGCAATATGATGGACGACATCGCGCAGGAGGGGGTTTCGGCCTTCATCGAGAAGCGCACCCCGAACTGGAGCGCCGACCGCTCCCGATGATGTTGCAAATTCGCGCATTGCCGGCGACAAATTCGGGCATTTGCTTCGGCGCGCGGGTTCTCTAAGATAAGCCAAGGCCTGGAGCAAATCCGATGAGCGCCGTATCCATCGCCGCCAAGCCGGCTCCCTATCAGCCCACGAACAAGGTTCGGTTCGTGACCGCCACGTCGCTGTTCGACGGCCATGACGCCACCGTCAACATCATGCGCCGCGTGCTGCAGGCCTCAGGAGCCGAGGTCATCCATCTGGGGCATAACCGCTCGGTGCAGGAGATCGTCAATGCCGCCTTGCAGGAGGACGTGCAGGGGGTCGCCATCACCTCCTATCAGGGGGGGCATGTCGAGTTTTTCAAATACATGATGGATATGTTGCGCCAGAACGGCGGCGAGAACATCAAGGTGTTCGGCGGCGGCGGCGGCGTCATCGTGCCGGCCGAGATCCGGGAGCTGATGGCCTACGGCGTGACGCGCCTGTATACGCCCGAAGACGGCGCCAAGTTGGGTCTGCAGGGCATGATCGATGATGTCATCCGCACCAGCGACTACGATCTGAGTGCGCTCGCGCCCGCCGAGGCGGATGCGCTGGAGGCGCTGCGCTCGGGCAACCGCCGGCAGCTGGCGCGCGTCATGACGGCGGTCGAAAATCGGGTGTACCCGATGCGCGTCCGTCAGGCGTTGCTGCAGGCCGCCGCCGGCATCAAGACCCCCATTCTAGGAATCACCGGCACCGGCGGCGCCGGTAAATCCTCGCTGACCGACGAACTCATTCTGCGGCTGCGCCTCGATCAAGACGATCGGGTCCGTGTGGCCGTCATTTCGATCGACCCATCGCGCAAGCGCACCGGCGGCGCCCTGCTGGGCGATCGCATTCGAATGAATGCCATCGAGTCGGACAAGATCTTCATGCGCTCGCTGGCCACTCGCGATACCGGTACGGAAATCTCCGCCGCGCTGCCGGAAGTGCTGGCCTCCTGCAAGATCAGCGGGTTCGACCTGATCGTGGTGGAGACCTCCGGCATAGGGCAGGGTGAATCCGCCATCGTCCCGCTGGTCGATACGTCGCTCTATGTCATGACTCCCGA
>PMMB01000313.1 GCA_003165495.1 Gammaproteobacteria bacterium
TAGCAAAACATGGCCGCCAGCGAGGAGGCGAGGAACGCGGGCCAGTAGCTGCCGTTGCTGTGCACGAGGGTCGTGTCGAGCAACACTTTGAGCGGCTGATGGCGGGCAAACAGCAGGAGATATCCGCCGACCACGATGGCGCCCACCAGTTCGCAAATGAAGCCGAACATCGCGACCCGCGCCAGCAGGCGCGTACCGCTCAAATTCAGCACCGTGGTCATGGCGATGAGCACCAGTGCGATGATGGTCGTTGCGACGGGAGTGCTGTCGAGGCCGAACAGTTGCGCGAGAAACGGCGCCACACCGGTCGCCACGCCGGCCATGGTGCAGCACAAGGCCCAGGCGTAAACCCAGCCGGCCATCCACGCCCAGCGCTTCCCCATCAGGCGGCGCGCCCAGGGATACAGGCCGCCGGAGATCGGAAATTGCGAGACGATCTCGCCAAACACCAAGCACACCATGAGTTGACCCAGACCAACCAGGATATAGGTCCACCACATCGGCGGCCCGCCGGCGATGAACGCGCCCGCGAAAATAGTGTACACGCCGACCACCGGCGACAAGTAGGTAAACCCCAGGGAAAAGTTCTCCCACTTCGACATCGACCGATCGAAATGCGACACATAACCCAACGCTTTCAGTTGCTCGGCGTCTTGATCCACGCCCAAGGCGGAATTGTCGGTCACCCTTGTCTCCCTAAATCCTATGCGTCGAAATTCGGGGGGCCTATGCCCCCCGAATATGCTCGAAGTTTCGGTGCCGTTTCAGAACTTCGTTTCAAACGCCAGGCCGATGGTGCGGGGCTGATTGGTTGAAACACGAGTAATCGTCGGCTGTTGCCACGCAAACACTGTGTTGTCGATGGTCAATTCGGCGTGCTTGTTGGTCAGATTGGTGCCGAACAAAGAGGCTACCCAAGCGTTCTTGCCCACGCCTGCTCTGAAGTCCACCAAGCTGTACGGCGAAAGGTTCTCGGAGTAATAGGCGACATCGTGGACCGGGCCGACATAGGCGTCTGCGATTCGTGCCGTAAACTTGTAGTCCTCGGTCAGCATCTTCTCGTAGTTCACGGCCAGGTTGACCGTGTATTTAGGAATGTTATCGATACGCGTGCCCGGTGAAAGTGGAAGTCCGGGGGTGTCTTTCGGGGCACTGATATAGGCCTGGGTATACGCGGCGGCAAGGTCAGCCGTGATCGCGTCGGTGACTTTTGCCGACATCTCGAGTTCCGGCCCGTAGGTCTTGGCGTCGCCCACATTGGTATTGTATGGATAGCCGCAGCTCAACACGATCAACTGTTGGATATTGTGCCATTTGACGTAAAAGACATCCGCGTTGACGGTAAAGCGCCGGTCATCGAAGTGGGCTTTTTCGCCCACTTCGAAGCTCCAAATGTCGTCTGGGGAATAGTACGCCGGCTGAGACGTCAGATAGCTGGGACCGCTGCCTCCCGGATGGGCCGCGTCGACCGGACCGCAGTAATAATATGAAGTGTCGGACAAGGGTATCGGGAGATTCACGCCGCCGGGCCGCGAGCCCTTTGACAGCGTGCTGTACACCGTGAGATCCGGAGTCGGTTCATACGACAGGTTTAACTTGGGTAGCACGCTGGTATTGCTTCCCGATGCGGTGGCAATCGTCGGCGTGGCATTACCCGATGCCGTGCCCATTCCACGCTGATTGGAATCATTGGCGATGGTGAATTTATAGAAACGCACTCCAGCCGTGAGCTTGAGATCAGGTCGAAGCTTGTATCCGATCTCGCCGAAGATCGCTTGCTGCTTGAGGATATTAGGGTTGTTGTCGTTGAAGACAATGCCCTGAGGATTCGTCAACGATGCCCCATTCGCATCGACCGCACCCGCATTGGGGTTGTACATGTCGCCTGGTGTGCAATGACCGCCGCGAGCGCCCAGTGCGTCGCCCGGAACGCAGGCCACGGCGGTCGCAAAGGCAACGTTTTGATTGGTGGTTATATAGCCCGAATGCAGGTCGGAAACGAATACCCCGCCGACCCATTGCAAGTTCCCATCGCCCTTCGATGTCAAGCGCAACTCCTCGCTGACCTGAGTCGTCGGATCCTCTTCTTGATAGAGATTCGGGACAAATGTCGTCAAATTGAAGATGTTCTGAATAGCCTCGGTCGAATCGGTGGTCTGGATGACATCGCGCTTCCAATAAGACGTTGCTGAGGTGAGATTGGCGAAATCCATGTCGTAGCTGACCTTGAGACTGGCCAACTTGAAGGAATCATAGTAAGGCTCTTGAATATCGTAGGGCTGATAGATCGCTTCGTTGCCGGGCGGGGCCTGATAATTGGCATACCCGTCGGCATCGATACGCTGGTACATCAATGTTCCGGTGATGGATAAATTATCCACCGGTTGGACCAACAAGGCCGCTCGCGCCGACACAAAGCGTTCAAGATTGGAGCCCTTGATGTCCTGCGCGACCGGCGCGTCCGCAACGTCGCCGCGATTACAGTAGTAGAAGGGTCCGCATGGGCCGTAATTCGTTGGGAATGGAAACTGGCCGGGCGCGATCACCTTGCGGTCGATGTAACCGCTAACGTACTTGTCCGTGGTGACGACGCGCAACGCCGCCTTGTCGCCGATCGGCAAGTTCAGCATCAAACTGCCGCTGCCGTTGGTACCGCCGCCGGTCGTCTGAGAGGCGTCCACCGATGTTGCACCTTCGAAGGTCCCGAGCTTGGGCGGATTGGTGACGAGTTTGATAGTGCCGCCCATGGAGCCGCCGCCGTACAGAGTGCCCTGCGGGCCACGCAGGACCTCGGTGTGATTGAGATCGAAGAGGTCGGCGTCAATGACCGTGCGGCCATTCAGCGCCACTGCGGAGGCCGACAAGGGTGTCTCGTCGATGTAGAACCCTACCGTGGCAGTCGACCCGCCGGCGGAGGCCAAGCCGCGCATTTCATACTCGGTTTGGCCGGGACCGGCAGTGCGGGCGGACAGACCCGGGACATTGCCGACCAGGTCCTGCACCGACATGATGTTCTCCTGGGCGAGATCGCCGGCACTCAGGGCTGTGATGCTGATCGGGGTCGCTTGGACCGTCGAATCGCGCTTTTCGGCAGTAACGATGATCTCTTCCAACCCGGCATTGTTCTCGGCCGGCGTGTTGCCGGCGGGGGCCGCATTGGCCGACCCGCTCAAGGTCGCGGCGCACAGAAGCGCTGAGACCATCGACGCTCGGATTCCTGCACGTGCGTCTGTTGCACACAACACTTGTTTCATGTCCGAATCTCCCTACGTTAAGCAAAAACGGCTGCGCGATGTTCGTTGTGACGGAACATATCGCCTGATTTATTCATCCCTTCGCGCTTATTAGCGATCCCCTAGCGATCGGTAGACTCAATTCGTAACATAGGGTTTACTGACACGCAAGTTCATTGCACGACAGGCACGACAAAGATAGTTTCCGGTGTTGCTGAAATGTTGCAATCGGCGATGAGCACGGATGGTGTCTAATGCATGCTTTGTGCCGATACCCATGGAGCTAATTTGCCGACGGTGACTCGATGAGTGCGGTTGACCGCACGGTGGCGGGGCGCGTCGTGAAACACCCGTCGCGCCGCTTAATTCTCGCGGCGGTATTCTCCAGCTGTCTCGGGGTGGGTCTGATTTTCGGCTTTCAGCCACCCCTGATCGCACTCACGTTGAGCCGGTTGGGTTATTCGAGCTTTGCCATCGGCGCCGTGACCGCCGCGAGCCTGATCGCGGTGATCCTGTGCGGACCTTTTTACCCTCGTGCCATAGTTCGCCTCGGCCTCAAGCGCTGTATCGTCGGTGGAATCGTCTTTGCCGCCGCGATATTGCTGCTCATGCCGCTGCACCCAAGCGTCCCATTCTGGTTGGCATTGCGTTTTGTTGCCGGATGCGCGCTTGGACTGGTGTGGATCGCGAGCGAGATTTGGATGAACAGTGCCAGCGGCACCGAATCTCGCGGTACCGTCATGGGGATTTACGGCACCGTCTTTTCGATAGGTATTGTCGCGGGCCCCATTCTCCTGGAGTTTACCGGGACCCAAGGCGCGAAACCATTCGTGATCGGCGCCGCCTGTCTGATCCTGACGCTACTGCCGCTGGCGGTGTTGCCCCAGACCACGAGCGCGGCGCAGGAATTCACGCTGCTGCGGGGATTGTCGGGCACGCTGAAAGCTGCGCCGATCGTGATGCTGGCGGCTCTCGTCGCGGGCCTGGTCGAGTCCGCGGATCTGACGCTGTTGCCGCTGTTCGGCATGCACTCGGGGCTTACTGAGCGGGCAGCGCTGCTGCTGGTCGCCGTGTTCATGGCCGGCAATGTGGCATTGCAGGTGCCGATCGGCTTGCTCGCCGATCGCTATGGGCGAAAGACTCTATTGGGAATCTGCGCCGCGACCAGCTGTATCGGACCCTTGCTCCTGCAACGCTCGTTGGGTACACCGCTCCTGCTTTGGCCTCTGCTAATCGTTTGGGGAGGCACCTTGTATGCGTTCTATAGCCAGGGAGTTGCACTGCTCGGCGAAGAATTCCCGGTAGAGAATCTGCCCAGCGCAAATACTCTATTCGTCATGGTGTACTGCTTGGGCGGTGTGATCGGACCGAGCGCGGGCGGCATGGCCATGGACCTGTGGCCCAGCCGGGGCCTGCCCGTCCTGCTCAGCGGCGCGGCGTTGCTGATGCTGGGCGGGCTGGCGCTTGGCTCACTTCTCCGCAAGCGCCGCCGATGACACGAAGGCCTTCACATGGTCGAACTCGGGGCGCGCGGAATGCGAACCGCTGTCCGTCGATTTGAGCAGGGCGGCGTAGTAGCTCTTCGCCTGCGCCTTGTCTCCCACCGCTTCGGCCGCCATCCCTGCATTGAAGAGTCCGTTGAAGCGGTTCGGACTCAACTTGAGGGCCTGCGTGTATTCGATCAGCGCCTCCTGCGGTTGGCGCAATTCGAGCAGCATGTCCGCGAGCATTTCGCGCGCCGGAATATCGACCTCGCCCTGGCCGACCTTGTCCTGCAGATCTGCGCTTTCTCGCATTTGTTTCAACGCGTCCGTGGGATTGCCTTCCGCGAATGCGATCCATGCCAGCATCTCGCCGCGCACGATGCGTGCCCCGGTCGAGTCTGCGAAGTAGGCATGCCTTCCCATGCGCACCTTCTCGATCAACGAATCGTATTCAGCGAGATTGGCCCGGGCTTGTTGCGGCTCGCGTAGGTGCCCGGCTGCCACGGTGCGGGCCCAGTAGGTCATGGTCTGCGTCTCCGGGCGCGCGCCGGCGATCGGCTCGAGCGCGGCCGCCGATTTCCAATCCCGCATTTCCAGATCGAAAAACACCGGAAACTTGGTGCGGTAGTACGGGAACATTCCTTCCATGTAGTGTTCACCCATGTCATGCATCGCTTCGAAGCGAGTGAGCGCGGCTGCCGAATCGGCGATGACCGCTTTAGCCCGGGCATCTTGACCGGTCTGAAGGTATGCATAGAGAAGGAAGTCGTCTGAATGGAACTGGTCCATCGTGCCGCCGCTCTGGTGCCGCGCTTCTGCAGCCTGCGACCCCGTCACCGAGGCAGTATTGGAGTCGATATCCGCCTGCCACATGCCAAGCCGCGCAAAGATATGCCCCGGCATGTGCACCGCATGGGGTCCCGACGCGGCGATCTCCCCATAGTGCTTGGCGGCGGCCAGTCCATCCGCCGCCAGCGAGGGTGTGTCGCATGCATGGATGATGTAGTGCACCACTCCCGGATGGTCGGGATATTGAGCGAACAAAGGATTCAGCACCGCCATCGCCTTGTGTTCCTGCGTCAGGCTGGTGTCATCCGGCGCTTCCGCCGCCAGCAGCGACAACGCGTAGAACGCGCCCGCATCGGTGTCGCGCGGATAGAGACTATTTAGCTTGCCCATGGCCGCAGCGTAGCTCTCGATGCGGGGCTGGTAATCGCGCTTGTCCGGCCGGAAGAAGGCGCCGAGTGCGGCGACATACTCGCGCTCACGAGCGGTCTTCGCCGGGCGCGACTGCGCTGCTTGCATCTCCTTCCATCCCAGCGCGACCGCATGTTCGTCAGGCCGGTCCCAGATTTGATGGAATACGCTCATCGCGATACCCCAGTGCGCCATGGCGCAATCCGGATCGGTCTTTACGATTTGCTCGAACTGCCGCTGCGCCTCTTCGTACCAGAAGTCGTGCAACAGCGCGACGCCGCGGTTGAAAGGCGCGCGAACCGACCGTGAACAGGAAACGGAAAAGGACACTTTTCCCAATTGTTCGCCGGCGGGGGTGTCGGATTGCGCCGCGAGGGCCGGCACGGCAGCCAAGTTAAGTGCGATGAGAATCGGTGTTGTTATTTTCACAGCTTGACCATCACATGCCGCGGCACGGTGTAGTCCTCGAGCGCGTAGGCCGATAGATCCTTGCCGTATCCGGAGCGCTTGAAGCCGCCATGCGGCATTTCACTGACCAGCATGAAATGCGTGTTGATCCAGGTACAGCCATATTGCAATCGGGCCGCCACGCCCATGGCTTTGCCCACATCCTGGGTCCAGACCGATGAGGCAAGACCATATTCGGAATCATTGGCCCACGCGACCGCATCGTCGGCATCCGTAAAGCGGGTCACTGAGACCACGGGCCCGAACACCTCGCGCTGCACGATTTCATCCGCTTGGCGGGTGCCGGCCACCACGGTGGGCTCGAAGAAAAAGCCGCCACCCGCGCGCACTTTGCCGCCGGTGGTGATTTCTATGTGCCGGGTTGCCGCCGCGCGCTCGACAAATCCCGCAACGCGGGCGCGTTGTTCTTCGGAAATCAGCGGACCCATTTCCACGCCGGCCTCGGTTTGCATGCCCACTTTGAGCGAGCGTGCCGCATCGCTCAAGTTCGCGACCAGCCGATCGTAAATTTTGGCGCCGGCATACAGTCGGCAGGCCGCCGTACAGTCCTGGCCCGCGTTGTAGAAGCCGAAAGTCCGCACACCGGCGACCACGGCGTCGAGATCGGCATCATCGAATACGATGACCGGCGCCTTGCCGCCGAGTTCAAGGTGGGTGCGCTTGAGATTGCCGGCCGCCAGCTTAAGAATCTTCTGTCCGGTCGACACATCACCGGTGATCGACACCATGCGTACGCGCGGATGCGACACCAACGGCGCGCCCACGCTCTCGCCGCGGCCACAGATGATGTTGACGACGCCCTTGGGAAAGATCTCGATGAGCAGTTCCGCCAGTTTCAGTACCGTCAGCGGCGTCTGCTCGGAAGGTTTCAAAACCACGGTGTTGCCGGCAGCGAGCGCGGGCCCCAGCTTCCATGCGGCCATCATCAACGGATAATTCCAAGGCGCGATCGAGGCGATGACTCCGATCGGATCGCGTCGAATCATGCTGGTGTAACCCGGCAGGTATTCGCCCGCCAAGGCGCCGTGCTGAACGCGTGCAGCACCGGCAAAGAAGCGAAACACATCGGCAATCGCCGGGATCTCGTCGTTGAGCGCAGCGGCGAGCGGCTTGCCCGTATTGTCGGATTCCAGCTTGGCGAATGCGGCGCCATCGGTTTCGATGCGATCGGCGAGCCGCAACAGTAGCGTGGCGCGGTCTTTGGGCACGGTTTGCGCCCAGGCGCCGGCCGCCCTTTCGGCCGCGGCAACCGCCGCATTCACTTGGGACGGGCTTGCCTCAGGGACTTGCGCAATGCATTGGCCGGTCGCGGGGTCCAATATCCGTTCGACCGCGCCCTCACCGGCAACCAGAACCCCGTCGATCAAAAGCTTGGTCTGCATGTCAGCCAACCGCCGTGCGCTTTTTCTTGTCGGCATCGTCGAAGGGCAAAGTATGCGCCG
The DNA here is from genome assembly GCA_003165495.1 of Gammaproteobacteria bacterium. Taxonomy (GTDB): domain Bacteria; phylum Pseudomonadota; class Gammaproteobacteria; order Steroidobacterales; family Steroidobacteraceae; genus Bog-1198. The sequence continues at coordinate 7,825 of PMMB01000313.1, forward strand.
TCGCGGGGCCTTTGAGGTTTTTGCCGCGTATCTCAAGCCGTGTTCCATGGACCGCGACGGGGACATCGAGCCGCGCGATGGCCATGGACTTGTGGGTCAGGGTCGACACCATGGCGCAGGTGACGACGCCCACTTTTTTGTCGCCGGAATACACGAGATCGCCCATGTCCGCGGGCGCCTTGCCGTCCACCAGCAAACCGAAGATTTTGAAGCGTTCCTTTCCCTTCAAACGGGCATGGGCGTCCGCGCCGTTGAAGTCGTTCTTTCCCGGACTCACGGTGAAATCGAGGCCGAGTTCCCAGAGACTGTCGCCGGGCGGATCCTTATCGAAGGGATACATTTGGGACATGTCGTACGGATAAAACAGCAGAGAACTTTCGACCCTCAAGTAGTCCAGAGTCGTGAAGCAGGTGGGAATGATGCCGAGCGGTTTGCCCTCGCTCAGGATGGTGTCCCAGACGAGACCGGCGTCCTCGCCCTTGCAAAAGATCTCGTAGCCGCGCTCACCGGTGTAGCCGGTTCGAGAAATCGTGACGGGCCGGCCGAACAAGGTCGCCGGAATGTGATGAAAATATTTGAGATCGCGGATGCCGGGAACATGCTTTGCGAGAAATTCAACCGCCACCGGGCCTTGCAGAGACAGATCGTGCAGATCATCGTCGACGATCATCGTGGCGTTGCGGCCGAGCACATATTTCGTCAAGGTCTCATGACCCGCGCCGCTGCCGTGCACCACCATCCAGGAATTGGGGCCCATCCGATACAGGATGCAGTCTTCGATGAAATGGCCGGCCTCGTTCAACATGCAGGCATAGGCTGATTTTCCCGGATAAATCTTGGTGACGTCGCGCGACGTAGCATAATTCAACACAGCGGAGGCATGCGGCCCGACGAGATGCAGCTTTTTCAGTCCCGACACGTCCATGAGCCCCGCCTTCGTGCGGATGGCCACGTGATCCTGGGCCACGTCTTTCGCGTAGGTCCACGCGGTACCCATGCCATTCCAATCCTCGAGCTTCGATCCGAGCGCCCGATGCCGATCGGCCAAAACCGAGGTACGCCAGCTAAGTGCCATAAAAAGCCTCCAGAGTGTGTCATTTATTCAGGTGCGGTGCCCGGGGTGGTGGGTGAGCCGTCATCGAAAGGCGCCAGCCATTCCACGGCCGCGTCCCGATAACGCGTCAAACCCTTGTAGTCGACCAGCGCGGGGTGCAAATCCTTCAAGACCCGGTGCACGCGGCGCGCCCATTTCGGCACGGTCGCCAACTCTCGCAAGCTTACAAGATAACAACGAATGCCGAAAACGATGGCATTGCTGCGCGGCAGCCGCCACAGCCCCTGCAACTCCACGCGCAGGTGCACGAGATCGCCGGCATTCTGCGCCGTCACCGTGGCGCGGTCCGTCCCCCACTGCGGATAGTTTTCGGGCGACGTATCGAGACGAGGATGGATGGTCATGGTCCAATTCAGGCGCCGCACGGGCTGACCCAGCCGCAGATTGAGCAAGAATTTCAGCGCTCGATCGAACACCCCGAGTTCATGGGCGAGCGGCACGGGTCCGTGCCATTCCTTGAACGTCATGCCTAAGTCGAAGTCCAAGGACCAGTCGGCCTGAGTCGTCACCATCCCGGCCTCGGTCCACAGATCTCCCTCGCGCTGATCCATGACCACGAAGTCGCCCTGCGCCTGGCGCGTGATGTAGTCGAGGGGTTGCCGCGGCAGGGTGGCCGTATCGCCGAAAGTGAAATGCTGATCGATCTGCAATGGTCGATTGATCCAATGCCAGCGATTTCCCTGCTTGGCCAGCGAGAAGTGCGTGGGATAGTCCCTGGCCAACGATTCCATGATCAGTTCCAGGCAATCCCACTGCGAACTCATCATGTGGGGCAGGGCCTGGTATCGCAGCGGTTCCGCGGCGAGCACGATGGCCCGCTCGCGGCATTCGGCGACGTAGTGCTCGTCGACGTCGAAGGCAAATTCCGTGACCGAACCGGGCGGTCCCGGCAGATGCGGTTCGATGTTCACCGAATACATATAGCTGTCTTCGGAAAAGGGCAGCGGAAATCGGCGAATCGCCCGCGCACTATTGCGATAGCTGAAGTCGTCGCGGAAGGTCTCGTGCAGGTTGAATACGGCGCTCATGCGACCCCGTCAGTGCAGCGGCGCGAAGCGCGCCGAGTAAGAGCTTGCTTGCCGACATTCATAGTTCGCTCCTATAGGTCAAGCACCAGGCGCTTGCAGTGCGCCCGCGATACGCAGGGCATGATGCTGTTGCCCTTGGCCTTATCCGCTTCCGAAAGAAAATGATCGTTATGTATCAAATCGCCGTCGAGTTCCAGCACGCGCGTATGACAAAAGCCGCAGACACCGCCGCGGCAAAGATAGGGCACTTCGACGCCGGCTGCCTCGATGCTTTCCAGCAGGCTTTGGTCGGGGGGGACCTGCACGCTGATCTTCGATCGGGCGAGGAACACCTCGAAGGCGTCGCCGACCGGCGGCGCGCTGAATTGCTCCCAATGAATATGGCTGTCGGGCCAACCGCAAGCCTTTGCGGTGGCGATGACGTGATTGATCATGCCGGCCGGCCCGCAGACGTACACATGGGTGCCCAACGGTTGAGTCGCCAGCAGCGTCTCGAAGCCAATCATCTGTCCTTCACTGTCATAGTACGTGTGAAGCCTATCGCCTTCGCGCCGCCGCAAGCGCTCCAGAAACGCGGCGTGTTCGGCCGAGCGAACCGAGTAATGCAGCTCATAGGGTACGCCGCCGCCGTGCAAGTCCTCGAGCTGCGCGAGAATGGGCGTAATACCGATGCCGCCGGCGATCAACACATGCTTGCGGGCGATCTTGTCGAGGCCGAACAGATTCACCGGATGCGCGATTTCCAAACGGCTGCCGATCACAACCCTGTCGTGCATGAAATGCGAGCCGCCGCGGCTTTCTTCCATCCGCCGGACACCGATCTCATAGGTGTCGAGCTGCTGCGGCGAACCCAGCAATGAATACGGATTCTTGTGGATACGATCCGCGCCCTGCATCACGACGATGATGTGCGAGCCGCCGGAAAATACCGGCAGGCTCCCGCCCGCTACGGCTGCCAGCTTGAAGTGCTTGATCTGCGGCGTCACCTGCTCGATGCCGATGACTTCGACGGCAATGGTCTGCGCGTCGTTCACAGGAACATCTCTTTGAGCGGCGGCAACTCGCCCGGCGCTTCGGCGTCCACCATGACTCCCATGTAGGCGGCCAGGCGACGTGAATAGTGGTCGCGCACCAGCAGCCATCGCCCGCACCCGACGCAGCTTGCGATATTCGTTCGCACATTCTCCGTGGTGGCCCGGCAATGAATACAGTAGACGCGCCGCGCCGAGGTGCCGCACTCCTCGGCGCGAATCTCATCCTTGTTGAGATTGAATTCGAGCGCGATCTTCATGGCGAGACCGATGAAGCTTTCGGTTCCCGCCACATAGAGGCGGGTACCCATGAGGGATCTTGCAAGTGTGGATCTGAATTCCTCGAGCAGCGCCGGCGTGCCGGGGAATGTCTGCGCGTTGCCGACCGCCGCGGCCCTGAATCGTTCGATTTCCGGTGTCGCGCTGCCGCCATCGGGCACGTACAGCACTCGCGTGTTCTTCAAGACTCTCGCCGCGGCCGATTGCATCTCGAATATCACTCGCAGCAGGGGCGCGGCGCCGACGCCCATTCCGAGCATCAAATGGTAGCGGCCGCGCGTGTCCGCTTGCAGCGGCGCGTAGACGGGCTTGCTCTTGATCCCGGTGACCAGCACGGCTAGTACACCGCGAGCCTATGCGTTATGGCGACTACCGCGATTCCCAGCGCCAACACGACGTAGGGCCAGATACCTGCCCGCTTGACGATGCGCTCGCCATCCACCATCTCCAAGTCGTCCGCCATCTCGCGCGGAAAGGACCCCTTGTCCTGAACATAGTGGCGGTAGACGAACACGGGCACGATGAGCGCGGCGAAGATCAGACCGGTCTTGAGAGTTCCGGCGCCGTAGACGTCCGCTCCGAATCCCATGAAGGCGAGATTCGCGAAGGACAACACCGCACCGGCGGCGAGAATCCAGGTCGGCGCACGCCAGGGTCTCTCCTGCCGCGGGCGGTCCAGCCGGTGAATCCAGCCCGCGTTCAGATTCAGAAAATTGAAGATCAGATAGCCGATATTAGCGGCGCCTATGATGAACACCGAATCGGACAGCAGCAGCAGCACCAGGTTGAATCCGAGATTGGTGAGCATGGCGTTCGTCGGTGCGCCATGGGCGTTCACCTTGGCAAGATATTTCGGCAACCATCCATCCAGCGATGCTTGATAGAGCGTGCGCGAGGAGCCGGCCATGGAAGTCATGAGCGAGAGCACGAGTGCAAGGATCAACATGATCACCACGATCACGCCGACGAGCCGGCCGGCATGCACCATTTTTGCCATGACGGTCGCGACACCCATGCCGCTATAGATGTCGGGCGCCAGCATGCCGCCGTACTCCGCGGCAGTGGTTACATTGCCGGCGGCGTCGACAACCGCGGGGTGCACGAGGGTTCCCAGGCCAAGATAGCCCTGGAACGCGAACGGCACCAGGGTGTAGACCACCACGCACAACAATCCGGAATAGAAAATCGCCTTGAAGGTGTCGGTCTTGGGGTTCTTGAATTCCCCGGTGTAGCACACTGCGGTTTCGAAACCATAGGTGGACCAGGCCGCGAGGAACATGCCCGCGGCAAACACGGTAATCCCTGCCATATTCCATGTGCCGTCGGCGACGCGTCCTAAGGCGTCATGCGCCAACGGCGCAAGCGGAAAGAAATTGGCCTTGACGATGTCGCCCGTCAGTATGGGCACGATGCCGATCAGCAGCAGGGGGATCATCGCCGATATCCCTAAGATCTTCGTGGTATTCGCCGATCGCAGGATACCGCCGTCCTGAATGAACTTGACGGCCAGCAATATGACGGCGCCGAGCACAAAGACGGCGTTGATGCGCAGACTCAATCCCGTCTTGAGGAACCCGAGATCGAGTAATGTTAGCTGCCAGGTGTTGATATTCGCATCCGGTGCGAACAAGCCGCTCAATATATAACCGGCGGCGAGCGCCGAGCCGGTCGCCTGCACGGGCGACCAGGCAAACCAGTTGCACCATACGGAGATGGGCGCGACGAGCTTGCCGTAGCGGACCCAGGCGATCGCCCCATAAATCGATGTGCCGCCCGCTTTATTGGGAAACAACCCTGCGATTTCGGCGTACGTGAAGGATTGAATGAAGCCCATCGCGATCGATGCCGTCCAGATGACCCAGGACAGCTTGCCCACGGTCGCCGCCACGGCGCCGATGGAGAACAGCACCAATGGCGGCACGCCGCTGGCCACCCAGAAAGCTCCGGTCCAATCGATGCCGCGCTCCAGGCCCTTGGCGCCGGTATCCCCCGCGGCAACTTCGGCTGTGACACTCATGTTATGCGCTCCATGCAGGGTTCAACGGGGTCGAAGCGACCCCGCCCGAGAGTATTTAAGTTAATACACTCAAAACAAACGGCGCAATTCATCGGCAATCTCAAAGATGTCTCCCACAATGCCATATTTAGCCACTCCAAAAATCGATGCTTCTGCGTCACTGTTGACGGCGACGATGGTGCTGACGTGTTTCATGCCCGCGAGGTGTTGGATTGCGCCGGAGACACCCATGGCGATGTAAAGCTTGCAGGCGCTCGCCGTCTTGCCGGACTGACCGACCTGGCGGCTCTTCGGCAGCCAGCCCGCGTCCGCGATGGGCCGCGAACAACCCAGCGTCGCGCCAATGGCATCCGCCAACTCGCGAAATTGCGGCACCTTGGCCTCATCGCCGATGCCGCGGCCGATGGCCAGAATGAATTCTGCGGCCGCCATGTCGACATCATCGCCGGCGCTCAATTCAATGAATTCGCGGGCCGCGGCGCGGCTCGCTACCTGCGGCGCGTCGAAAGCCGTTACTCGCGGAGCGGGGGCTTGTTCCGGGGCCTTGAACACATTGCCGCGAATCGCAAGCAGCACCGTGCTGCGGCCGGGGAAGTCCATTTCGACATTGACCTTCTGACCGTAACCGCCGCGCGTCGCAACGATCTCGCCGTCGATGCGCGCTGCGTTGAACACATCCGTGGCGAACCCCAGCCCAAGGCGTGTCGCGAGCGCCGCCGCAAACCCAAACGAATCGACACTGTGCGCGGTCAATATTACGTCCGGAGTTCGCGCGGCGATCAACGCGCCCACGGCAGATTCGAATGTGTCCGGGTCGAACTCAGGCGAAGCGACCTTCACGGTCACGATCTCATCGACCCCCACCACGCTCAGCGCTTTGACAAAGCTTTCCGGCGCCTTCCCTAAGATGGCGACGGAGACTTCCTCTCCCGGGCGGCGTAACGCTTGCGCCGTGCTAACGAGTTCCAGCGATACGGGACGCAGTTCCCCGCGCCGCTGCTCGGCAATGACGACGATGCCGCTCATGCTGCGGTTCCCTTGAATTCGCGAATGATTTCAGCGAGGCGCGCCGCCTGCTGCGCGGCGTCTCCCTCAATGAGCTGCGCGCGGCCCTTATCCGGAATATACATGCGGCGCACGCGCGACAAGGATCCTGCTTTGCCGACGTCGGCGGCGCGCAACGCGACATCCGCCAGGGACCACACTTCGATCGGCTTTGCCGCGGCCTGTTTGATACTGCGCAAGCTTGCGTAGCGCGGTGTGTTGATGCCGAGCTGAATGGTCAACACCGCGGGGCATTGAATTTCGACTTCCTGCAGCAGACCGCCCTCCAACTCACGCCGGAAAACGGCCGATTTGGCTCCCGGCGAGTAGGTCAGATTGCTCACGACCGCTGCGTGCGGCCAGCCAAGAAGCGCCGCGGCAGCGATGCCCGTCGATGCAAACGACTGGTCGGAGGATTGCACGCCGGCAAACAGCATATGCGGCGCTTCACGCTTCGCCACCGCCGCCAACACTCGCGCAATGGCGATGGAATCGGAGTCCTCGATGGCTGCATCCCAGACACGTATCGCGCGATCCGCTCCCTTCGCCAGGCACTTGCGCAGGGACTCATCGGCTTCGGCGGGTCCCACCGAGACTGCGACCACTTCCACCGGTTCGGCGGCGGCCTCTTTGATCTTGACGGC
>PMMB01000204.1:0-4138 GCA_003165495.1 Gammaproteobacteria bacterium
CTTTTGGTCCAGGCAATAGATTCGGCGGCCACGGCGGTCGCCTTCGACGGCGCGTGACGGTCTCCTTAGCGTCGAGCGGCGTTGCTTAGCCGCCGACCAAGCGCTCGAACTCCGGCATGATCTGGAACAAGTCGCCGACTAAACCGACGTCAGCCACTTCAAAGATCGGCGCTTCGCCGTCCTTGTTGATNNCCCGTCAGATGCTGGATCGCGCCGGAGATGCCGATGGCGATGTAGATTTCGGGGGAAATGATCTTTCCCGTCTGGCCGACCTGCATTTCATTCGGCGCATACCCGGCATCGACGGCGGCGCGTGACGCGCCGACAGCCGCGCCAATTTTGTCGGCAAAACTGATCAGCAACTTGAAGTTCTCCGCGCTGCCCAGAGCTCGACCGCCGGATACCACGCGTTTGGCTGTCTGCAGATCGGGCCGATCGGTGGAGCCGCTTTTCGCTCCCAAATAGCGCGTGTGCGAAGGGAGGGTAACGTTGAGCGTCTTGGATTCGACAGCGGCATTCCCGCCGGCCTTTGCCGCTTCGAAAGATGCGACTCGCACGGTCGCGATGAGCTTTCGAGCAGGATCGGCTTCCACGGTCACAATGGCGTTGCCGGCGTAGGTCGGCCGCCTAAAACGATAGGCTCCCTCGACGGCCATCAAATCGCTGACCTGCGGTGCGCCGAGCAATGCCGCAATGCGCGGCATGAGATCCTTACCGAAGCTGGTCGAAGGTCCGAAGACATGAGTGTAGTCGGCGGCGAGTGCCGCCAGCTGCGGTGCGAAGATCGCGGCGAGCGGATGCTCGTTCTCGGGTCGATCCACGCGCAGCACCGATTTCACCCCCGCGACGGCGGCGGCTTGGCCGGCTAGCCTTGAGGTATCCGCGCCCAATAGGACTATCGTGATTTCACCGTCCGGAATGCCGCTCGCGCAGGTGACGCACTTCGCCGTGGCGGGATTCAGCGTTTTTCCGTCGTGTTCGCCGACAATGAGGACCTTATGCATTAGATCAAACCCTTCTTCTTGAGTACCGCTACCAATTCAGCCACGTCCTTGACCATCACACCTTTCTGGCGCTGCGCGGGCGGCTCGGTCTTCACGGTCTTGAGCAGCACTGCCGCGCTCACTCCCAGTGCTTCGAGCGACGTCACGTCCAAAGGCTTCTTTTTGGCTTTCATGATGTCCGGCAATTTTACATACCGCGGTTCGTTCAAACGCAGATCCACGGTCACCACCGCCGGCAAGTCCACTTCGATGGTTTCCAATCCTGCATCGACTTCGCGAGTGACCGACGCCTTGCCTCCAGAGATCTCCACCTTCGAGGCGTAGGTCGCCTGCGGTCGCTCCCAGATCGCGGCCAACATCTGACCGGTTTGATTGGCGTCGTCGTCGATGGCTTGTTTGCCCAAAAAAATCAGATCGGGATTTTCCTTTTTCGCCAACGCGAGAAAAGTTTGAGCTGCAGTGAGCGGTTCCACGGGACCATCTGTCTGCACTAAAATCGCGCGATCGGCACCCATCGCCAAGGCGGTGCGTAACTGCTGCTGAGTGTCGGTCACGCCGATGCTGACCGCGACGACCTCGATGTTCGTGCCGCGCTCTTTGATGCGCAAGGCTTCCTCGAGTGCAATTTCATCGAACGGATTCACGCTCATTTTCACGCCATCGAGCATCACGCCGCTGCCGTCGGGTTTGACGCGGATACGCACGTTGTAATCGACGACGCGCTTGATACATACTAAGATTTTCTGCATGGATTCCTCAGGCGCTTACGCGCCGAAATTAACGGGGTCGAGGCGACCCCGCCCGATAATGTTATGATAAGAAAGCTGTCTCACGCTGTGGTTTCGGGGGCGCTTTTGGCGCGTGCCTCGGCCTGTTGTTGCGAAAATAGAGTGCTGATTTTAGCCGCGCACTGGCGCAACTTTGGCAAAAAGCGTTCGAGGCCGATCTTCGGCGGCACGGCAGAGGCGGCAAAGCGCACCGTCAGGCTGGCCAACACTTGAGAAGGCAGCAGGATCGGCACGCTCAAGCTGACTTCCTCCATCAGCCGGCGGGTGCGCGTGACCGTCGCGTATCCTGACGCCTTGATCTCGCCGAGCATGCGCTGTAGTTCGGCGCGCGCCCGCGCGGGCTTGTCCTCTTCCTTGTTGGACCTTGCCAAAATATCAATGAGCGTTTCGTGCTGCGGGGCCGGAGAATTCGCCAGATAAACGCGTCCGGCTGCCGTCGTCAGCAGCGGCGCGCGAAACCCGGCGGAAAAACGTTCGATCGCGAGCGGGCTGCTGTGATCGGTGGACTCGCGCACCAGCATCGTCGTTCCGGACAAGGTGGCGATGGAGACCGGCCAGACGATTTCGCGGCACAGATCATAGATAAAGGGCTTCGCGATCTGAGTCACCCATGCCTCGTCGTCGAAGCCGTCGCTTAAGCCCCGAACCCGAATGGTCAACCGATAACGGTCATCCGCCGCATCCCGAAACACGAATCCGGCATTGCACAGGGTTTCCAAGATTCGATAGACGGTGGTGCGCGGTAAGCGAATTTCCTGGGCCACTTCCGAAACCGTGGCGCCGTCGTGCAAATTCAGAACAGTCAGCGCATCGAGGCCGCGCATCAGCGCACGGATTGGGCGTGTTGATTCCATGAAACCTCGAACAAATGGGGCGATCAGTTTAAGGATCGCCGCTTCGCTTGTCCACCTCGCGGTCAATCGATAGACTTAGCTAAGATGCTTCGCTACTTTTTGACCCGTCTGGCCGGCGCGGTTCCCACCCTGTTCGTCATTGTCACGATTACATTTTTTCTCGTTCGCGCAGCTCCGGGCGGCCCATTCGATCAAGAGCAGACGCTGCCGCCCGAAATAATGGCCAACCTGCAGAGTGCGTACGGCCTGGATCAGCCAATCTGGACCCAGTACGGACGTTACCTCGGCGCCTTGGCGCACGGCGATTTCGGCCCTTCATTCAAATACAAGGACTTTTCGGTGACGGAACTGATTGGCCAAGGGTTTCCCGTGACGCTCGAGCTCGGGTCGATTGCCATGGCGCTGGCCTTGATCCTAGGCGTCGCCATCGGCACGTTCGCCGCGCTACATCACAACCGCGCCGCCGATTACGCCACGATGTCGCTGGCCGTCGTGGGCATCGCGATTCCTTCCTTTGTGGTGCTGCCATTTCTCGGCTTGTTATTTGGCATCTATTTGCACTGGCTGCCGGTGGCCGGCTGGGAACCGGGTTCGATACGACACCTGGTGCTCCCCGTCGCCGCTTTGGCGCTGCCGCCGCTCAGCGTAATCGCGCGGCTCACACGCGCCAATATGCTGGAGGTGTTGCGCAGCCACTTTATCCGCACGGCATTCGCCAAAGGGCTGCCGCTGCACACGGTAATTTTGCGTCACGCTTTGCGGCCGGCCTTGTTGCCGGTGGCGAGCTATCTGGCCCCGGCCCTCGCCTCGATCATGACCGGTTCGCTGGTCGTTGAATCGATCGCAGGATTGCCCGGCATCGGACGATATATGGTGCAGGGCGCGCTCAATCGAGACTACACCCTCGTCTTGGGGATGGTGATCATTTATTCGGCATTGCTCATTCTCATGGGTCTCGTCGTGGATCTGCTGTACGCCTGGCTCGATCCGCGCGTGAGACTCGAACGATGAGCAGTCTCATCGACGATGCCGCGCGCCGTTTGCGATCGAATCCCGGCGCCATGTGCGCGATGTTCGTTGCCTTAAGCATTGTCGCACTGGCGCTGTTCGGGCCGTGGTTCAATCCGAACGGCAGCGAGACTTTGGATTGGTCCCACGTCGCTTCGCAACCCGCTTTGCAGAGCGCGCATTGGTTCGGTACGGATCGGCTGGGGCGCGATCTGTTCGCGCGCACGCTCGAGGGCGCGCGCGTCTCGTTGGTCGTGGGCGTAGTGGCGAGCGCAGTCAGTTTGTTGGTCGGCATCGGCTACGGTGCCGTCGCCGGCTACATCGGCGGGCGCACCGACCATGTGATGATGCGAGTCATCGAGATATTGAGCGGACTGCCGCTGATCTTCTTCGTCATATTCTTGACCGTCATATTCGGCCGCAACGAAAATCTATTGTTCTTGTCGATCGGTGCGGTCGGTTGGCTGACCATGGCGCGCATCGT
>PMMB01000204.1:4199-4588 GCA_003165495.1 Gammaproteobacteria bacterium
ATCCAAGAACCGCATGCCAGCTTGGGGACGTTGATCGCCGAAGGTGCCGGCGAAATGGAGGCGGCGCCTTGGATATTGCTGGTACCCGGCGGACTTCTGGCCGTGCTGCTGCTTTGCCTCAATATCTTTGGTGACGGATTGCGCGACGCCCTTGACGCGAATGAGCCCTGAATTGCCTTCCATATTGAAGATCGAGGACTTGACGGTCGGTTTTTCGCAGCCGAATCGGAGCATCTCTGCCGTGCGGCAGGTATCGTTGGCCGTGGCGGCCCGCGAGTGCGTCGGCATTGTGGGCGAGTCCGGATCCGGCAAGACGCAAGTCTTCATGGCTGCCATGGGCCTGCTCGCGGACAATGCCGCGGCCCAAGGCAGTGTGCGCTTCGAGGGCG
>PMMB01000287.1:0-9925 GCA_003165495.1 Gammaproteobacteria bacterium
AGGCTCAGAAGCAGCCAGCGGCATAGCTGCTGGTCTAAAGAATGATGCCGATTACATACTGCGGTTTGTGCCATTTGAGTAATAAGCGCTTGGGTATAACGCAACAATAAGTGCAATACAGAGCCTCCTCGGTTGAACTCATCTTTCATCAGCTGCGCTTTGAGCCGAAACCCCCGACCGGCGCTTTGAACCACCGCGCGACTGGGAGTTGACTCGCCCCCCATGAACAGTGAAATGCCCACGATTCCGTCATTGCCGACGACGGCGATCTCGGCCGAGGCGCCGTTCGCCAGGGAATACAACAATGAGACGATCGCCGTCGTCGGAAAGTAAACGTGGTTCAGCGTCGCGCCGGATTCGTAGAGTACTTGGCCCAGGGGCAAGTCGATATGCTCAAGCTGCGGCAGCCAGCGGAGCCACTCGGCTTCGGGCAGCGCAGCGAGTAGATGGTTCTGCTTCGGGGTATGCGGTGTAGGCACGGCGACCGTCTCCGTCCGTCATGGACGCGTTAGCCATAGGATCAAGTCAAAAAGCGCGGCGCAATGACCGAGACTGATCCCATAAAGTGCGCTTTATACGCGCGCACTTTTTTGAGGTGTTGCCTGCCCGTCCCTGCGTATAGATTTTCCGTAGCCTATTTGAAATGCGACACCGAAATAGATGTAACTGCGCCGCCATACTTGCTTAGCAGTTTGACACCCGAAGGCGAAACCATCAGGAGGCTGGCACGATGATCGTTCGCACGTTTGCGCCGGACTACGATTCCTTGCCCAATAAGCCCGGCTAATTTGCGGCGTACCGTCGTGCGCGAACAGGTATTCAGCAGAAAGAGCTGTTTCAGCGTTAGAGGTTGCCCCTGTTCTTCCGCATATCCGATCTCGATGACGATATCGAAATCGCAGACGGACTTGAGGAAAGGTAGTTGCAGTCTTTCAAAATCCCTGATCTTCTTCAATCCGGTGAATAGCTTCATCAATCATATCGTCTTCATATCGACAACATTGAATAGTCAATTCAGGAAGCTGGCAAGCACAATTAGGTCTCTTTTTGGCATTGTAGAGAAAAATGAGCGTGCTACTGCTTGCGACGCAATCCTCCCAATCTGCTACGCCGGGCGCCCCGACCCCGGCCGGCCCGGTATCCTGCGTCGTCACCCCCACCGGACATTTCCCCGTATGACAGTGGTGGCAGAGCCCGGGCGCGGTGCCGAGCCGCGCATAGTCTTCGAGCGCGGACACATGCTGGCCGCCGGCAATGTACGAATCGCTGTTGCAGCCCAATGCCTCCGGCCAATAGCCCCCGCCATCTTTATTGACACCGATCTCAGGCACCAACCCGGCACGCACGATGATCACCACGGCATGACCGGCCTCGTGATAGGCCGCCCATCGCCTGTCCGCGTTATGCGTTCTGCCTATCGATCACTCCATGCGTGTTTCGATCGCCGATTTTTACGGCGCAACCGGATAATTTTCTTGCGACAGATGATGCCCCCGTCCGTCAGCGGGAACGAGGCGTCTTCTTCAGTAGCGCCGACGAGCCACGCCAATCGCCGATGCGAGTCAGGGAAACGCGCGCTGAAGAAGGCGGCATGAGCACCGGACTCTGCATGTTCTCGCGAAGTGCAGCAGCCGGTTTGGATAGATGGACGCGACCACTCGCCCTGCATGATCGCCTGCTTGCATCGCGCGGCGGCGCAGCGGATCTGCGCGATGAATCCTTGCTGCAATCAGCGCTCGCCCGGCCGCGTCGGCGCCTGGCCGGTGCAGAGTCTCCCGATATCGTGGGTTTAGCGGCGGTCTATACGGCGGGAATCGTTCGAAACTATCCCCTTTGAACTCAATCACTTGCGCTTTGCCGCCAGTGAGGAAGACGCGGCGCAGGCCGTGCGCGCACTTGCTGCCGGCAAGCTCGACGAAATGGGTTACAGCGCTGTCCTTCGCGCCAATGTGTCCAAAACCGACTTGTAAATCGAGGCCATTTTACTGAACCAATTATCGAACCGAGAGCATCATGCCGGACGATGATGAGCACTATCGAAAACTCAACGACCATTTTCACATAGTATTCAATCCAGCCTGATAGGCCACCGGCGTATCAATTGCGTTGCAAATTTTTCTCCGATGAGTGATCAATCATGAATACCACTTCCGCGCGGCAAACCCGAACTACAGGTATCTTGGGAAGCAGATGGATGCAGCTCTTCCTTGGGCTGGTCTGCATGATGGCTATTTCAAGTCCTCAGTATGTGTGGACGTTATTTACAAAGCCGTTAATGACGCAGCTTGCTGTCTCGCTCACGCAGGTGCAGATCACCTTCTCCATTTTCGTCGTTCTACAGACGTTTCTCTCTCCGCTTCAGGGTTATCTGATCGAGAAATTCGGTCCCAAACTCCTATTGGCCGTCGGTGCGACAATGACGGGTCTGAGCTGGGTTCTTGCCTCATCGGCCGATACGTTGTTGTCTCTCTATGTAACTTACGGCCTGTTCGGCGGGATCGGTACCGGTATCATCTATGTCGGTATCGTTGGTTTGATGGTCGGTTGGTTTCCCGATAAGCGAGGCATGGCGTCCGGCGTCGTTGCGGCGGGGTACGGCATGGGTGCCGTACTGTCGACTTTTCCGGTTACCAACAGTATCGCCAAGCTTGGCTATCAACCGACGCTCCTGCATTTTGGGTTGATTTTTGGCGCAATCGCATTTCTTGCCGCACTGGGCATGAAACGTCCTCCCGACGGTTGGATGGCCGACTACATCGCCCGCACCAAAAAGACGGAAGGACTCAACTCGGGACAGATGCTGAAGACCCCTGTGTTTTGGCTGATGTTTGCCATGATGACGATGATGTCGACGTCAGGCCTCATGGTCATTTCGCAGATGGCATCTTTTTCGAAGGACTTCGGCATCACCGGCGCAACTATTTTTGGCATGGGCGCATTGCCGCTCGCTTTGACGATGGACCGCTTTACGAACGGTTTGACGCGGCCGTTTTTCGGCTGGGTGTCGGACCGGATCGGTCGTGAACCCACCATGTTCATCGCTTTCGGACTCGAAGCCATTGCGATGACCCTATGGTTGCTTACACGAGACAATACCTTGTTGTTCGTCCTATTTTCCGGCCTGGTGTTTTTCGGCTGGGGTGAGATTTTCTCGCTTTTCCCGTCAACGCTGACCGACACCTTTGGAGAAAAGCATGCCACCACGAACTACGGTTTTCTCTACATGGCGCAAGGTATAGGGTCCATCTTCGGCGGTCCTCTAGCAGCCCGCCTGCATGAGGCCTCGGGTAGTTGGCTCCCCGTTTTTGCTGTCGTGATTTCTCTCGATGTACTGACGGCACTGCTTGCAATTGCCGTACTCAAACCAATGCGCCACAAATATCTTCGTNNCCGAGGTCTTTTTGATTCAAACGATTCGTTCCACGCACGGCATGGCGGTTGCGCCCCATGCCTTGGCTTCGCAAAGCGCCCTCGCCGTTTTACGCGACGGCGGCAACGCGATAGAAGCCACGGTGGCCGGCGCCGCTACCATCTCTGTCGCTTACCCGCACATGAACGGCATCGGGGGCGATGCGTTCTGGCTGATTACCCCGCAACATGGCGCCCCCATTGCGATCGACGCGGCCGGTCCCGCTGCGGCAAGGGCCACAATCGCAGCGTATATGGAGTGTGGTCATGATGTGATTCCCACCCGTGGCCCACTCGCCATGAACACGGTGGCCGGAGCGATCGGGAGTTGGGATGCGGCCCTGCGTATCTCCAAGCAGCATAATGGTCAGCTTCCTCTCGCGCGTCTATTACGCGATGCCTATCAATATGCAACCGACGGGATCGCCGTAACTGCGAGCCAGGTTTTATCGACCGTCAACAAATTCAATGAGGTTGCGCATCAACCAGGGTTTGCCGAGCGTTTTCTGCCGAACGGCAAGATCCCCGCGGTTGGAGCACTTTTTTGCCAACCCAAGCTCGCGTGTGTCATTGAGCAACTCATAAGCGATGGTTTGGATGGTTTTTATCGTGGTGCATTGGCTGAAGCAATCGCCGAAGATTTCAAGTCTGTCGGCGCTCTGCTTTCGATCGACGATCTGAACGAATTTCAACCGCGCGTGTGCCCACCGTTGCAGATTGAACTTGCGGAGGGGACCGCTTACAACATGGTGCCGCCTACCCAAGGCGTCATTTCTCTCGCAATTCTCGGCATTCTTGAACGCAGCGGCATTCGTGCTGTTAGGCCCGACAGTGCCGATCATATTCACTTGTGTGTTGAAGCCACCAAGCAGGCATTCAAATTGCGCGATGCGTATGTAACTGACCCTGCCTACATGAAGGTCGAAGTGGAGTCTTTACTCAGTGCCTCCCGGCTCGACGCTTTGGCAAATGAGATCAGTCTAGCTGCCGCGTTGCCATGGGGCGGCGTATCAAGAACCGGCGACACCGTCTGGATGGGAGTGATCGATGCCGACGGATTGGCTGTATCATTTATACAGAGCATTTATCATGAATTTGGCAGCGGCGTAGTCCTGCCGACGACGGGCCTCAATTGGCAAAACCGCGGCGCATCGTTTAGTTTGAATCCAAAGCACCTGCTGGCGCTGCAACCGCGCAAAAAGCCATTCCACACGCTGAACCCCGCCGCAGCGAGATTCAAAGACGGGCGATCGATGGTTTACGGAACAATGGGCGGCGATGGACAGCCGCAGACTCAGGCCGCCGTTTTTTCACGTGCGATCTGGTTCGGGCAACCGTTGCAGCAAGCCGTCTCGGCCCCTCGTTGGTTGCTTGGCCGAACCTGGGGACAAACCAGCGATACACTCAAACTCGAAAGCAGAATTCCAGATGCCACGGTCAGCGACCTGGAACTACGCGGTCATGACATTGAATTGCTCGGCGCATACGATGAAATAGTCGGTCATGCAGGAGCGATCATCAGATATGGCAATGGCGTGCTGGAAGGGGCGGCAGATCCTCGCTCTGATGGATGTGTTGCTGGGTATTGAGCGATCTCCGTTGAGACACTCCTTTGGGGGAAGAGAACTGCCATGCAAGATGAAGCCGAGATCGTGATCAGCGGCGTGAAGTTGACCGATGCGGAGTCGATGACTGTCCGTGTCGCGATAGACACCCTCGCCAATGTATTGGCCGAAGGCCTTGAGGAGCAGGATGGGAGGGCGCTGACCGAGGTGTACATCGCATCGTTAAGCAGGATTCAGAGCCTGCTCGAGAGTCGAGAACCGCGACAGCAATAGGTGCGCGTGTGGCTCGACGGGTGAACATTGGAAGGCGCCGATATTGAGACAGCCGGGGTGCTTCGCTCACAGTTTCGGCATACGAATGCGACTAATCATCAAGGAGCCTGACAAAGCGAATACCAGTGTAAGCGGGTGAAGTACATGGCCAGCGAGGGAAACCCTGCCAAACCACATGTGCTCGCCAACCGCCCCGAGCGACGTCGCTACGCCAAGAACGCAAACGACCACGAAAGATGTCGGGATCGGTGCCCCCTCGAAATACTTTACCTTCCCTGATCCTTCGGATGTGGTCTCGACCGTGACGTTATATCTCGCAAGACGGGAGACCCCGCACGCGACGAAGTACGCCAGAATGACTCGGTCATAGAGACCTTGCATACCAAAACCATATCCAACCATCGCGGGTGCCACACCGAAGGAAATCACATCGGAGAGAGAGTCGAGCTCGCGACCCATGGCCGATGATTTCTGGCGCCATCTCGCGACGCGCCCATCGATGATGTCGAAGATCAATGCCCCACCGATAAGCGCGCACGCTAAATAAATATGCCCCACGGCAGCGGTCTGAACGTACGTCATGGTCGCGAACACCGCCGCTGTGCCGCAAATCGCGTTGCCGAGCGTGAACCAGTCCGCCAAGTGGAATTCACGAATCATCGAAAACGGTTTTTTTGATGCGCGACTTTTCATCGATGTCTGTCCCAGTCTTGACAATGTCGCATCATAAGCGAGTTTAGCTTCTTGAAAAAATCAAGCGGCGTTGAGGCGCGGACGAGGGCCGGTTGTACGTTACCGCACCGACAACGGCTTCGGAATCGTCTATACATGAAGGGCTAAGAAAGGCAGCATTTGCCCACCGCGCGCCGTGCTGAGCTACGGTTGACCTTGCGCGAGTCACATGTCAATTGAGTTCGTGGCTAGGGTGCCCCCCGGTACTGAGTCGCTACTAGCCCAGCGGGCCCGTTCAAGGTTATCGGCCCGAGATTGCGACGATGAACGATAAACCGATTGCAGCAGGAGTAAAGATCATGGAACTTCGGCAAGATTATCAGACGCTGATGGAAAAGCAGTTGAACGAGTGGAAGGCGCAAACCGAACGTTTCAAAGCCGGCGCCGAGCAGATCGAGGCGCACAACAAGGCCCAGTATAATAAGAGTCTCGAGACACTGCGCGCCACGCAAGCGGATGCGTGGGAGAACTTCAACAAGCTGAAAAGTGCTAACGAGAGCACTTGGTCGGAATTCAAAGCTCACATGGATAAAGCCGGGGGAGAGGTAAAGGCCGCCCTCGCCAGTATGACGACGAATTTCAAACATTAGGGCGGCTTGGCGTCGCGGGTTACCACCTTCGAGCGCATACGACAGACATGTCCTCGAGGTCACTCATACAAACACTTTTGACAGGAGTTCGGTATCAGCGGCTAGGCGAATTCAGGTATCTGGACGGAGGAAGCGTACATAAACCATGTGGTCATCACGGCGGCGCTGCGCACTGCCGTGGGTAAAACTAGGGCGTTTGACTGCCGCATTTCGGTCGGCGAATTGTACGTTAGGGCCCCTGAATAGCATACGACGCATATGTCCCCTGAAGTACCTCTCACAGTCAGTCAAATCGTTGTTCAGGTTTGTTTGTTCCTCGTGGCCGCGATCGCGATATTTGGCGGCTCGCTCCAGATGTATCTCGGACAACCGGACACTGCGCCGCGCCTAGACAACGTCCATCGATTCATGGCGGGCGTCTATCTGTCTACAGGCATCATCTGCCTATGGGCAGCATTTACGATCCGCCAACAAGGCGCACTGGTCTACCTTTTGGCTCTCGGAGTGCTGCTTGCAGGTTGTGGGCGTCTACTATCAATCAGCAAGGTCGGCTTGCCGAAGCCCACCGTAGTCTGGCTTGGCTACCTTATTCCAGAACTCCTCATTCCCTTTATCATGGCGGCGGCTCACTATGCGGGCCACTAAGCTTGGCGCCATGATTGGAACTGCCTGTGGACGTGTGCAACGATTACCGCGGATTGGTAAAGCCACGACACACAGCGGCGACCTTGTTCCCGTCTGGATCACGGACGTAGGCGGCATAGAAGTCCGGGTTGTAATGGAGCCGAAGGCCCGGGGCACCTTCGGAACTGCCGCCGTTGGTGAGAGCCGCGGCATGAAAATCGTCGACCTCTTTCCACGAGCGAGCACGGAATGCGACCATGCTTCCGTTGCCTGTCATAGCGGCCTTTTGATTGAATGGTTTGCCAATCCAGAACGCGAGCTCTCGGACGCCGCCGTCCTCGTAGGTTCCCCAACCCGCCGAGATGCGATCCCAATCGGGGTCGTCGGTGACGCAGCGCGACATGCCGAGTGGCTCTAGCGTTGCGTCATAGAATCGAACGGCTCGATCGAGGTCATTCGTGCCGAAGTAGACGTAGGTAAGCATCGCGCACTCTCCGAAACAACGCTTGATATTACTAATCGAATCCTGATCGAACGCCGTCATTCCCAATCTGCTACGCCGGGTGCGCCTACCCCGGCCGGCCCGGTATCCACGATGTGCCCGCCAAGGGAACATCCGCCATGGCGGCCGCTTCCACGGTCAATGCCACCAGATCCTCTTTCTCGAGGTGATGCACGTCCTGCTTGCCGCAGGCGCGCGCAATGGTGGTCAATTCCATATTCACGGTCTTCAAATAATTCTTGAGGCGCTTGGCGCCCACCGCGGGATCCAGGCGCAATTCGAGCGCCGAATCCTGCGTCGTCACCCCCACCGGACATTTCCCGGTATGACAGTGGTGGCAGAACCCGGGCGCGGTGCCGAGCCGCGCATAATCTTCGAGCGCGGACACATGCTGGCCGCCGGCAATGTACGAATCGCTGTTGCAGCCCAATGCCACCAGCACACCCTGCCCGATCGCCACCGCATCCGCGCCCATGGCGAGCGCCTTGGCCACATCCGCGCCGCTGCGGATTCCTCCGGAAATCACCAATTGCACGGTGCCGCGCATGTTCAGATCGTCCAACGCATCGACGGCCTGACGCAGGGCGGCAAGCGTAGGTATTCCCACATGCTCGATGAACACGGTTTGTGTTGCCGCCGTGCCGCCTTGCATGCCGTCGACCACGATGACATCGGCGCCCGCGTGCACGGCGAGCTTCACATCGTTGAACACGCGCGTGGCGCCGACTTTGACGTAGATCGGCTTTTCCCAATCGGTGATCTCACGCAGCTCCTTGATCTTGATCACCAGATCATCGGGTCCGGTCCAGTCAGGGTGCCGCGACGCCGAGCGTTGGTCCACGCCTTCCGGCAGCGTGCGCATGCGCGCGACCCGCGGATTGACCTTCTGCCCGAGGAGCATTCCACCGCCGCCGGGCTTGGCGCCTTGACCGATGACGATTTCGATGGCGTCCGCGCGCCGCACATCGTCCGGATTGAAGCCATAGCGCGACGGCAGACACTGGTAAATCAGGGTTTTCGACGAGGCTCGCTCCTCGGTGGTCATACCGCCGTCGCCGGTGGTCGTCGACGTGCCTACTTCGGTTGCGGCACGCCCCAACGCGTCCTTCACCCGCGCCGACAGGGCGCCGAAGCTCATCCCGGCGACGGTGATCGGGATGGCGAGCTCGATCGGGCGCGTGGCGAAACGCGTGCCGAGCAGCGTCTTGGTCGAGCAGCGCTCTCGATAGCCTTCGAGGGGATAGCGCGACAGCGAGGCGGCGAGAAACAACAAGTCGTCAAAATTCGGGACGCGGCGTTTGGCGCCCAATCCCCGGATTTCATACAGGCCGCTCGCCGCGGCGCGCTGAATGTAGGCAATGGTCGATCGATCGAAACCAACCGATTCCTCCAGCTGTGGGCCCGTCATTGTCAATACTCCTGATTGGCATCCGCGTGCCAGTGATACAGACTCTTCGCTGACGCCACGCGCTTGAATTCCGCGGGATCGTGGGCAACGCCGGCTTGCGCGAGCAAACTCTTGAGTGCGATGCGATCGGTATCGGTCATCGGCTCGAAGCGAGCGTCGGCGCCGAGCGAGCGCACCTTGCCGCGTACATAGATGACCGCTTCGTACAATGAATCGCCGAGCGCGTCCTCGGCATCGCCGCAAATTACGATCCGGCCAGCCTGCGCCATGAATGCGGAAAAACTGCCGACACTTCCGCCCACCACGATGTCGCCGCCTTTGAGCGAGATTCCGCAACGCAAAGACGCATCGCCGTCGATGATCAGTAGACCGCCGTGCGCGGAGGCGCCCGCGGCGGTCGAGGCGAAGCCCCTGACGTGCACGCGGCCGGACATCATGTTCTCGGCGGCGCCCGGACCGGCGTTGCCGTGCACCGTGACCGAGGCGTGTTTATTCATACCCGCCACGTAGTAGCCCACATGGCCGCGAATCTGCACATCGAGCTCGGCATCGAGACCGCAGGCGATCGAATGCGCGCCGTCCGGGTTTTTCACATGAATTTGCGACACCCCTTCACTGGCCGCTTGCTTGTGCAGAAATAAATTCAAGTCCCGCAGGCTGCACTGCGCAAGATCGAATTCACGCAACTTCGGCAACGGCCTCAAATTCGCCATGAATAAATCTCCTCAGGCTTGGGCTCGAACAGCGTTGCATGAGAAATGTGCGGCAGATGCGCCAAAGAGCGGAACTCAGAAGCGATGGCGACGTAGTCGTCGGTTTCGGC
>PMMB01000287.1:9935-16568 GCA_003165495.1 Gammaproteobacteria bacterium
GTGAAAAATCCGTCCAATTCGCTGAAGCCGCGTTGCACCGCCGTTTTCAGATCATCGCCTTCACGCAGCCGCCACTCGAAGAAACGGCATGCGGCTTCGGTGTCGTTGTCGGTCTCGAATTTGATGCCGAGCGGCTCCAATTTTTTGCGCACCAGATGTGGATTGGACAGCGAGCCGTTGTGCACCAGACAAAAGTCGCGGCCGGCGGTGAATGGATGTGCATGCGCCGGCGTCACGGCCGATTCGGTAGCCATTCGGGTGTGTCCCACCAGGTGCGAGCCGTGCAGCAACTTGAAACCGTAGCGCTCGGCGATATCCGCCGGTGCGCCCACGTCTTTGTAAAGATCGATCGACTGGCCCACCGAGAGCACGGCAATCATCGGCGCATTGCGCGCGAGCCAATCGACGAGCAGATCTGGATCGGCCGGGCTGGTCAGCACAGCGTGATTGCCGTGCGTCGAGATCTCGTGCGCATGCGCAAAGTCGACGGCGATCCTTTTGAGCAATTCCGACCAATCGATCGCGATCTCGCCGCTGTACAAACTGAGCTTATGGTGCCGATCCGGCACCGGTGCGGTGTAAACGGCGAGCCCCGCGGAATCGGGACCGCGCTCGGTCATGCCCACCAGCATGGGCACCATGAGCGCGCCGAGTTGATTGCGCAGCGCAGGATTCTTGACCAGAAGACCGACAATTCCGCACATCGGAAAGCTCCTAGTAAACTCGCCTAGAAAAATTCAAGATACCGGCGTGATTCCCAATCGGACACATGGCGCGAATACTCGGTCCATTCCATGCGCTTCAGGCGAATGAATTCACGCGCGAGGTCGGAGCCTAAGCCATCACAGATCACCTTATCCGATTCGAGTGCGTCGATGGCTTCGTGCAACGACTGCGGCAACAGCTTGATGCCCTTGGCCGCCAATTCTTCCAGGGACAGCTGGTACAGGTTGATGTTCTGAGCCGGGCCCGGATCGAGTTTTCGATCGATGCCGTCGAGCCCGGCGGCAATCAGGGCGGCGGATACGAGATAAGGATTGCACCCGGAATCCGGCAGCCTGATTTCAAGACGCCCATGCGGCACGCGGACGCAGGCGGTACGGTTATTGTCGCCATAGGTGATGTACGCGGGAGCCCAAGTGGCGCCCGACAGAGCACGGCCCACGACAAGGCGCTTGTAGGAATTCACGGTCGGCGCCGCAACGGCGCAAAACGCACGCGCATGCTGCAGCACGCCCCCCAAGAAGTGATAGGCCATGGTCGATAAGCCCATTCCCGACTTATCGTTCTTGTCATAGAAGGCATTTTTTTGCTTCGCCGACCCGATCGAAACATGAAAGTGCGCGCCGCTGCCGGCGCGGTTGGCAAACGGTTTCGGCATGAATGTCGCGATCATGCCGTGCTTGTGGGCGATCTCGCTTGCCGCCATCTTGACGAAAGTAAAATTATCCGCGGATTTCAGAACATCGGCATAAGTGAAATTGATTTCAAACTGGCCGTTGCCGTCCTCGTGATCGATTTGATACACATCGATGCCCACGGCGCGCAGCCCCGCCACCATTTCATCCAGCACCTCGCGGCTGCGATACAGGCCCTTGTAGTCGTAGCAGGGCTTGTCGAGATCGTCGGTGGGATCGGCGGGTCCCAAGCTGCCGTCCGCGCGCCGGGTCAAGAGCATGAACTCGGGTTCGATGCCGGTGTACAGGGTGAGCCCGCGTTCGGTGAGGCGCGTAATTTGCGTTTGCAGCGCCACCCGGGAGCAGTAGGCGTACGGCTTCTTGTTGACCACCCCATTGCAAACGATGCGCGCATAGCCCGGCATCCATGGAATATCCTGCAGCGTCGACAGGTCGCCGACCGCCATATAGTCGGGACCTTCCGGACCCATGCCGAAGCCCCACAGGGCAAAGCCGGCGAAACCCGCTCCGTCGGTGAGCACCATCTCCAGATGTTCGACCGGTACGGCCTTGGCCTTCGCGGCGCCGTGGATATCCACGAACTGCGCCAGAACATAGCGGGTCTTGTGTTCTTCGAAAAATTTCTTTGCCGTTTGCTGATTCATCCAGAAACTCCCGTGTAACTACCGCCGCACTCAATGACCACCGCGCCTAAGGACTCGCCAAGGTAAGGACCGAAAGTCGGATCGCACCAGATCCGGTAGTGACGCTCGGCCGCCACGCTCTGCGGCACGACCAGGATCGCGACCCCTATCATGAGCGTCATGATCAAAGGATGGGAGTCCAGCGACAGCGCCGCGAAATTCACGTTGCACACCTGCGCCAGCACCTCGTGGACGCGCTCGCCGCCGAGCTGAAACGCCCAGTCCTCGCGCAACACCGGATACACGCCCGGCGGCTGCTCATCCAGGGCCGCCGACAGGCGCTTAAGCGACGTGCCGGCCATACCGTCTTCGAGAAAAAACTCAAACTGGCCGAGACGCGCCACCAGCAGCGCATCGGCGCCAAAGGTTTCTTCCGGGTGCGTCCAAGTATTGGGCGTCGCCGGCAAAACAATCCCCCGCGCGGCCAGCCATTCCCCTGCCCGCTGGCCTTTGAGGCCCAGCCGATCGCGGCGTTCGTGCAATTTCAAAGCCAGAGCACTCATGCGCTTGAACCCACTTTCTGCCGCAGATTCTTCGGATCATAAAACGGCGCCGGCGCCACTCTTGCTGCCAGCAGGTCGCCATTGTCGATGCGTATTTGGATGTCGCGCCCGACCTGCGCCAGGTCCGGGGACAGCATGGCGAGTCCGATGGATTTGTTCAACGCTCGCGAGTGAGTCACGCTGGTGACGCGGCCGGCGATCGCGCCCTTGTCGATGATCAAATGGCATTCCTTGGGCAATGGCGTCGTTGCCGCAAATTCGATGCCCACCAGCTTTTGCCGTGGCCCGCGCGCCTGCAGGATGCGCAGACTGCGCTGTCCGACGAAGAAGGGCTTCTTCATGGCAACCGCCCACATGGCGTTCGCCTCATGCGGGTCGGTCAAACCGTCGGTGTCTTGACCCACGATGAAATGACCTTTTTCCAGACGCAGCACGCGTTGCGCTTCCACCCCGAAGGGTCTTAAGGCCCGCGGCGCTCCCGCCGTGAACAGCGCCTGCCATACGTCGGGGCCGCGGCCGGCGGCAACATGAATTTCATATCCCAGCTCACCGACGAAGCCGACGCGCATCAGGCGGGCCGCGACGCCGGCGACATTTCCCGCTCGCACCGCCAAATAAGGAAACGCCTCATCTCGCAGGTCGATATCCGTCAACGCGCCTAGAATTTCGCGGCTCAGGGGACCCGCAAAATTGAATGCCGCGCGATGGCCGGTGACATTCACCAACGTGCAATCGAGGCCCCACAGGGCATTCCACCGCTGCAATTCGCGAAACACGGTCGCGGAACCGCCGGTCGTGGTCGTGAAATAAAACAGCTGCTCGCTCAAACGCGCGATGACGCCGTCGTCGATGATGACGCCCGACTCGTCCATCATCAGCCCGTAACGCGTCATGCCGACTTTCAAATCGGAATACCGTCCCGCGTACACGCGATCCAGAAGTTCGGCCGCGTCCGGTCCGTAGATCTCTATTTTCCCGAGCGTCCCCACATCGATGAGCCCCACGCTACTGCGCACGGCGTGAACCTCGGCATCAATGCTCTGTGCGCGGCTCTCACCGGACACAGCATAGTATTCGGGTCTTCGCCAGTTGCCCGCCGGCATCCACACCGCGCCCAATGAGCCATGTTGCGCGTCGATGGGCGTGCGCCGCTCCGGGTAAAAACTGCGGCCCGCCAACAACTTCAGCGGCACCGGGTGATACATGGGCCGAGCCGTGGTCAGGCCGAGCTGCTCCACGCCGACGCCGCGCAAGCGCGCGAGAATGCGCAGTGCGTTCATGTTGGAATGCTTGCCCTGCGAGGGGCCCATGCCCACCGTGCTGTAGCGCTTGAGCAATTCGCTGGAATCGAATCCTTCCTGCGCTGCGTTTTCCAGGTCCTTGACTTGCAGGTCCTCGTCGAAGTCGACGAAGTTCTTGGCTTGCGGGTGATCGATGATGGGGAAGGGATGTGAGGGACAGCGGACGCTGGGCGCGACGATCGCACTGCCCGGCACGCCGAAACCCGCATGCGCGGCAGCCTGCGCACCTGCGCGCCGGCCATCGGCGAGCCGTGATTCGACGTCGTAGACGCCGTTCATGCGGCCGGCCGCAAAAATTCCCGGCGGCAAGTCCTGGGGTACGAATTGCTGCAGTTCCTCGGAGAATCGCGTGCTGCCACCGGCTTGGAGAAATAGCTGCGCGGCGGCCGCCCATCCGACACTCATCAATATCGCGTCGCAATCGATACGCCGTGTCGAGGTCGCATCGAGATGGCCGGCCGCATTCAACGGCGCGATCCGCAATCCCGCGACGGTGCCGTCCGGGCCGTGAATGGCTTCATACGGCGCATGCGCCGGCAGCAGGGTTGTGCCCAGCGCGACGCAGGCTGCCACGGCCGGATCTCTCTCCGGGGCGGACCGCAACTCGACGATGGCGGCAACCGATACGCCCCGGGCGCTCAGCTCGAGGCAGGTCACATAGGCATCCAGATTGGCGGCGACGATGACCACCCGACGTCCGGGAGCGACGCCATAGCGCGCGAGCAGCTGCGCCGCGCCGGACGCCAACATCACGCCGGGCAAATCATTATTGCGGAATACGGCCGGCTGTTCGATCACCCCCGTGGCAAACACCACGGCCCCGGCGCGCATCTTCGTCATGCGCGAAGGCGACGCGAGTGCGACCCAGTGATCGGCGTAATAGCCGGCTGCAACGGTCGCCGGGAACAGTGTAATAGAGGTCGAATCGTGCGCCGCCCGCACCAGTGCCTGTGGCGCGCCGTTGCCCGCCAGCCGTAACGCTTCATCCACCAAGGCCACCTGCGCGCCGCTCTGCGCCGCCGCCAGCGCCGCCGACAGACCGCTTGGGCCTGCGCCGATCACCAGCACATCGCAAAATCCATAGCGCTTTGGTGTCGCCTCACGCGCGGCGCCGAGCGTCACCTCTCCTAAGCCCGTGAGCGCGCGGAACATACGCTCCCAACGTGGGAACAGCCGTTTGGAATGAAATGCCTTGTAATAAAATCCCACCGGCAACAGTCGCGCGAAGCGATCGAGCACTCGCGCCTTGTCGTGCGTTAGGCCGCCGAAGGTATTGATTGCCGATACGCGCATGCCATCGCGCAGCAAAGTCACGTCGCCGCGCACATTCGGCACGCCGTCGACCTGGAACAAGGTGTTGCTGTCGTGATTGGCAAACGACAGGATGTTGCGCGGACGATGGTACTTGAAGCTGCGCGCCAGATACGGCACGCCGGCCGCAGCGAGCGCCGAGGAAATCGTGTCGCCCGAATACCCCTGATATTCGCGGCCTTCGAAAGTGAAGCGTAGTGTGCCCGAGCGATCCAGCCACTCTCCGGCAGGTGCGTCGAGACGATGCATCATGGCGGCGGCAATCCGCGACGCACCGCCTCGGCCGGAAAGGTCGCGATGACCACATCGTGCGTGGTGTCGCGCAACACGACGAACCAGAAACCAGAAGCGATATGGCACCACCACTCGTATTTGGCGCCCGGCGCACCGGAGCGATTGAACACGTAGCTGCTCCACTCGGCATCGCTGCACGTGTCCGGGTCGGGGCTGCGGCGGATCTCGCCGCCGTACGCGAATTCCGCCACGGGACGCGGACCATTCAACGGGCACACTAGGATCTTCATCAGTGGCCCACCGACGCCGCGCCTTTTTCACCGGTGAGCCGGTAGCGCGCGAAGCGATCGAAGTTAAAACCCTCGATCAGGGGATGATTGTGCCCGGTCGCCACGGTGTGACTCATGGTCTTGCCGCACACGGGCGTCGCCTTGAAGCCCCAGGTGCCCCATCCCGCATCCAGAAAGAAGCCCTCGATGGGCGTCACACCCATGATGGGCGCGAAATCCGGGGTCATGTCGGCGAGCCCCGCCCATTGGCGATTCACCTTGACCTCGCTCAGGAACGGAAACATGTCCAGCATATGCGAGGCCAGGCCTTCGACGAAATCCAACGTCGGCCGCGTGGCATGCAGTTCGTAGGGGTCGAGCGACGCGCCCATCACCAGTTCCCCGCGCGCGCTCTGCGATACGTAGACATGCAGCGAGCCCGACACGATGATGGGATCGAGCCAGGGTTTCACGGGCTCGGATACCATGGCCTGCAAAGGATGCACATAGATCGGCGTGTGCAGGTCCACCATGTCGAGAATACGCGGCGTGAATCCGGCAACGGCGCACAACACCTTCGAGGTGGCGATGGACCCGCGGGTCGTGTCGACCCCCGCCACGCGGCCGCCTTGCAATCGAATCCCGGTGACTTCGGTTTGTTGATGAATCTCCACGCCGCGCCGATCGGCGCCGCGTCCATACCCCCACGCCACCGCGTCATGGCGCGCAATGGCGCCCGGCTCATGAAACAAGGCGCCGAGAATCGGCGCATGGCCGCCACAGGTCATATCGATCGACGGAATACCGCGCTTGACGAAGGCCTCGTCGACGGCTTCGGAACGCACGCCATAGTGCTTGTTGACCTCCGCCCGCCAGCGCATGGTGCGCATCGCCGAGTCCGTGTGCGCGAGGGT
>PMMB01000025.1 GCA_003165495.1 Gammaproteobacteria bacterium
TCTGCGCGCTGCAGGCATCGATGGAAGGCTATCGGGTCGTCACCATGGATTATGCGGCTGACAAGGCCGATATATTCGTCTCGGCGACCGGCAATTTTCATGTCATCACGCACGATCACATGAAGCGCATGAAGGACCAGGCCATCGTCTGCAACATCGGGCATTTCGACAACGAAATCGAAGTGGCCGCGCTCAAACAATACTCCTGGGACAACATCAAGCCGCAGGTCGATCACGTGATTTTCCCCGACGGCAAACGGATTATTTTGCTGGCCGAGGGCCGTTTGGTGAACTTGGGCTGCGGCACGGGGCATCCCTCGTATGTGATGAGCTCCTCGTTCGCGAATCAGGTGCTGGCGCAAATCGAACTGTTCACGAATACCAAGAAATATCCGATCGGCGTGTACGTTCTGCCGAAGCATCTCGACGAAAAAGTGGCGCGATTGCAGCTCTCCAAGCTCGGCGCGCAGTTGACGGAATTGACCGACACGCAAGCGCGCTACATCGGCGTCGAAAAACAGGGTCCGTATAAAGTCGACCAGTATCGGTACTAGGGGAGCTCGATGAGCGTCAAAGCGAGTTCCAAGGTGTATGCAGATGCCGCGTCGGCACTGCACGGGGTGCTCAAGGAGGGCATGACCCTGATGTGCGGCGGCTTCGGCGCCTGCGGCATTCCTGAAAACCTGATCGACGCCCTGCATAAGTCGGGAATCGGCAATCTCACCGTCGTGTCCAACAATGCGGGTCTCGACGGCGTCGGTTTGGGATTGCTGCTGCAAACCCGGCAGATTCGCAAAATGATTTCGTCGTATGTGGGCGAGAACAAGGAATTCGAGCGGCAGTACCTGGCCGGCGAATTGGAACTCGAGTTCAATCCGCAGGGCACCTTGGCGGAGCGCATACGCGCGGGCGGGGCCGGTATTTACGGCTTCTACACCAAGGTGGGCGCGGGCACTCTGGTCGCCGAAGGCAAGGAAACGCGCACCGTGGACGGGGAAACCTACGTGCTCGAGAAGGGATTGGTGGCCGACGTGTCCCTGGTCAAGGCGTGGAAGGGCGATACCGAGGGCAATCTCATCTACCGCAAGACTGCGCGTAATTTCAATCCCAACATGGCCACCGCCGCGCAGGTCACCGTGGCGGAGGTCGAAGAGCTGGTAGAACCTGGGACCCTCGATCCGGATGGCATCCATACCCCCGGTATTTTCGTACAGCGCATCATTCAGGGCGCGCGCTACACGAAGTTGATCGAGAAGCGAACCGTGCGCAAACGAGGGGAGAAATCCAATGCCGTGGTCGCGTGAAGATTTGGCCGCGCGCGCGGCGCGCGAGCTGGCCGACGGCTTTTACGTGAATCTCGGTATCGGCATACCGACCTTGGTCGCGAATTACATCCCGCCCGGCATGAAAGTCGTGCTGCAGTCGGAGAACGGCATGCTGGGTACGGGGCCGTTCCCGTTCGAGGGTGAGGAAGACGCTGATCTGATCAATGCCGGCAAACAGACGGTGACGGCACTGCCGATGACCTCGTATTTTTCCTCCGCCGACAGTTTCGGCATGATTCGCGGCGGCCACATCGATTTGGCGATACTCGGCGCCATGGAAGTGGCGGAAAACGGCGATCTGGCCAATTGGATGATTCCGGGCAAGATGGTGAAGGGCATGGGCGGCGCCATGGATTTGGTCGCCGGGGTCAAGCGCGTGGTGGTGGTCATGGATCACAGCTCGAAGGAGGGCGATCCCAAATTCAAGTCCCGCTGTGAGTTACCCTTGACCGGAACCAATGTCGTCGACATGTTGATCACCGATCTCGCCGTTTTCTCGCGGCCCTCCCGCAAGGATTCATTCACGCTCATTGAGCTCGCACCCGGTGTGACGGCCGGCGAAGTTCGCCGCAAGACGCCCGCGAAATACTCAGGATAAATGGCCGCGCTCGACTATTTGCAGCGCCTCGAGGCCGAGAGCATTCACATTTTTCGCGAAGTGGCCGCGGAGTGTGAAAAGCCGGTCATGCTGTATTCGGTGGGCAAGGATAGCTCGGTGATGCTGCATCTCGCGCGCAAGGCGTTTGCGCCCGGGAAGCCGCCATTCCCGCTGCTGCAGATCGCATCGGGGTGGGATTTTCGCGAGATGCTCGAATTCCGCGATGCCACCGCCAAAAAATACGGCTTGGAACTCTTGGTGCACACCAATGATGAGGGCGTGCGTGCCGGCGTCAAACCGTGGACCCACGGCGCCGCGTATTCCGACATCATGCTCACGCAGGCGCTGCGCCAGGCTTTGGATAAGTACGGCTTCGATGCGGCATTCGGCGGCGGCCGCCGGGACGAAGAAAAGAGCCGCGCCAAAGAGCGCGTGTTTTCGTTTCGCTCCGCGCAACATCGCTGGGACCCCAAGAATCAGCGTCCGGAGCTCTGGTCGCTGTATAACGCGCGCAAGAATCGCGGCGAAAGTATGCGCGTGTTCCCCTTGTCGAACTGGACCGAGCTGGATGTGTGGCAGTACATCCATTTGCAGCAGGTTCCCATCGTGCCGCTGTACTTGGCACGCCTCAGGCCGGTGGTGCGGCGCGACGGGCGCCTGATCATGGTCGACGATGATCGACTACCGCTGTCCGCGACCGATCGGGTAGAGACACTTCAGGTGCGCTTCCGCACTCTCGGCTGCTATCCGCTGACGGGCGCTACGGTGAGTACCGCCGCCGACGTGCCCGCGGTGATTCGCGAAATGGTGTCGTCGAAAACTTCAGAACGCGAAGGACGCGGCGTCGACAAGGACGGGGCGACGTCGATGGAACTGCGCAAACTAGAGGGCTACTTTTGATGCGCGCGGCGGGCGGCGGGAGCGTGGGCGGCGGCGCGGATGTCATCGGCGGCGACATCGAAGCCTATTTGCAGCGGCACAAAGCCAAGAGCCTGTTGCGCTTCATCACCTGCGGCTCGGTGGATGATGGCAAGTCTTCATTGATCGGGCGCCTGCTGTACGAATCGAAAATGATTTTCGATGATCAGTTCGCCGCTCTGCGCGACGATTCAAAGAAAGTCGGCACCCGCGGTGGAGAAATCGATTTCGCGCTGCTGGTCGATGGCCTGACTGCCGAACGGGAGCAGGGCATCACCATCGATGTCGCCTATCGATTCTTTACCACCGAGAAGCGCAAATTCATCGTGGCCGACACGCCCGGCCATGAGCAGTACACGCGCAATATGGTCACTGGCGCCTCGACCGCGGATCTTGCCGTGATATTGATCGATGCGCGTAAAGGCGTACTCACACAAACCCGGCGGCATAGTTATCTGGCCGCATTGCTGGGTATTCGCCGCATCGTCGTGGCCGTGAACAAGATGGACCTGGTCGACTACTCGCGAGACATTTTCAATAAAATCGAGCGCGATTATCGAGCGTTCGCTCATCAGATCCATCTCGAAGACATCACCTGCATCCCGGTGTCCGCCGTTGTCGGCGACAATGTCACGTCCCGGAGCGTGCACACTCCCTGGTACCGAGGCCCAGGGCTGCTGGAACATCTCGAAACCGTCGATGTGCCCGACCCAGCGGAAGGCGCGGCGTTTCGCATGCCGGTGCAGTGGGTCAACCGCCCGAACCCGGAATTCCGCGGTTTTGCCGGACTCATTGCGAGCGGTGTCGTGCGCCCCGGCGATGCGCTGCGAGTACTGCCGTCGGGACGCACCAGCAGCGTGGCGCGAGTGCTCACGGGCGAGGGCGAGGCACGCATAGGCGTTGCCGGCCAGTCGGTGACCCTGACGCTCGCCGACGAGATCGACGTGAGCCGCGGCGATGTGCTCAGCGCAGCGGATGACCCGCCGGCGGTCGCCAATCAATTCGAGGCCACCATCATTTGGATGCACGACGAGCCCTTGCTGCAGGGCCGGGCCTATTTGCTCAAACTCGGCACCAAGACGGTGACCGCGACGGTGGCGCCGATCAAGTATCGCGTCAACGTGAATACCATGGAGCATCTGGCGGCGAAGAAACTCGATCTCAACGACATAGGGGTCTGCGAACTCGAGCTGTCCAGCGCCATCGCCTTCGAATCCTACCGCGACAGCCGGGTACTGGGCGGTTTCATATTGATCGATCGGCTCACCAACAATACCGTGGGTGCGGGACTTCTACACTTCGCGCTGCGCCGCTCGCAAAACGTGCACTGGCAGGCGCTGGATGTGAATAAGCGCGCGCGCGCGCTATTGAGCCATCAGAAGCCCTGCATTCTATGGTTCACCGGTTTGTCGGGTGCGGGCAAATCGACGATCGCCAACTTGGTCGAGAAGCAGCTGCATGCCGACGGTCGGCAGACCTATCTGTTGGATGGCGACAATGTGCGTCACGGGCTCAACAAGGACTTGGGCTTCACGGACCAGAATCGAGTCGAGAACATTCGCCGTGTTGCCGAAGTGGCACGCCTGATGGTCGATGCCGGGCTCATCGTCATGGTGTCGTTCATTTCGCCGTTTCGTTCGGAGCGACGCATGGCTCGCGGCCTGGTCGAGGCGGGCGAGTTCATCGAGGTATTCGTCGACACGCCGTTGGCACAGGCGGAGGCGCGCGACGCCAAAGGGCTCTATAAAAAGGCACGCCGCGGCGAATTGAAGAACTTTACCGGAATCGATTCACCGTATGAAGCACCCGAAAATCCGGAAATCCGCCTGGATACGACTCAATTGACGCCGGAGGCGGCGGCTTCGCAAGTGATTGCGCATTTGCGCAAGGCCGGCATGATCGATGCGGGATTTGATCCCGGAATCTAGACTGCGGCGCGCGGCGTCGCCCGGCGCTGCTGTTCGTCGCGCACATCGGCATCGGTGAGCCCGGTATTGGCAGCAATGATCTCCACCAGCCGGTGCGCCGGGTCGCGCGGCAGAGTGACCTCGTGGATGCGTTCCCAAATGCGGATCCGTTCCTCAGGAGTCTTTAGCCGCGAGCATTGCTCCGCCAGGTCTGTGCGGCGGCGCTCGGCGGCTTCGGCTTGCTGGTGCACTAGGCGCGCGCGGAAGTCCATCATCGGATCTTCGCCGGACGGTATCGAGGGGCGCCCCAAACTGGGGCTTGGTTTGTATTGATTCACGCGA
>PMMB01000242.1:0-15307 GCA_003165495.1 Gammaproteobacteria bacterium
ATCGGCTTTGCACTCGCGGTGCAGTCGCACTTGATTCGTCCCGAGTATTTCAATCACGACTTTCAGCTATTTCCCACCTGGCCGCGTTTCAACGTCGAACTGATGATGACGCTGTTTTGGTTCAGCATGGTCGTGCTGTTGATCCCGAAGATGCTGGGTCTGATTCACGCGTTAACGTCGAAACGCATCCGCCGTGGCACCGGCGGCGTGATCGGTGTCGCCGCGAGCTTTTTATTGGAAGTCGTCCTCTCGGCGTTGTACGCGCCGATACTCATGTTGATTCAAAGCCGGCATGTCTTTGAAGTGTTCATGGGGCGCGATTCCGGCTGGAAACCGCAGCGCCGCGACAGCGGCGGCACCACCTGGTCAGATGCATGGAATTATCACAAGCGACACATGTTCTTGAGTTGTGTGACTGCCGTGATCGTGTGGTTTCTCTCGCCGCCGCTGCTTGCGTGGCTATCGCCGGCGCTGCTGGGGCTTTTTCTGGCGGTGCCCTTGTCGCGCGCCAGCGGCAGCGCTAGCCTTGGCAGAATTCTGTCGCTGCTGGGGCTGCTGCGCACGCCGGAGGAATTCGAGGCGCCGCCGCTGATAGCGCGCCGTCTGGAATTGGTGCGCTTGGGCGTAGCATCGCCGGACGACGGACTACGCCACTTGGCGCGCAATCGCGAGTCGCGTCTGGCACACATCAACGGAAATTTGGCGAGGCCTGCGGATCCGCGCGGCCACCCCGACCCGGATGCCTTCACTGCGGAACAGAAGCTGAAGGATGCCAGGTCGCTCGAAGAGGCATTGGCGTGGCTGACGGCTGTTGAACGCGTTGAAGTCGCGGGCGATGCGCGATTGCTCAATCAGCTCGCACTTCTGCCGGACGCCGAGCACCCCTTGTTCTTGATTTAAAGGACCCTACGAATGATGGTTCGACGACGCGCAATACTCAAAACAGCCGTGGTACTGGCGGCCGGCCCATGGGCCTATCCTGAAATCGTCTCTGCCGCTCCAAGCGCCGCGGCGCCGCCGAGCCAGCCTTTCGACTATGCCTGGCTCAAGGGCCAAGCTCGCAAACTCGCCGGCAATGCCTATCAAGTCTCGCAAGATACGCTGCCGCCGGCGATGGCGAAGCTCAGTTACGACCAATATCAATCGCTGCGCTTTCGCACGGATCACGCCCTCTGGGCCAACGCCGGGCTGGCGTTTCGCCTGCAGTTCTTTCATGTCGGCCGGAATTTTACCGAACCGGTGCGCCTTTACGAGATCGTCGACGGCCAAGCGCGCGAAATCGTCTACAACACGGCGATGTTCGAATTCGACAAGGCCGGCATCGATCCGAAATTGATGCGCGATCACGTAGGATTCGCCGGCTTTCGCGTGCAGTTCGTGACGGATTGGAAGGCCGATGTGGCCGCGTACTTGGGTGCCAGCTATTTTCGGGCGGTGGGCGGCGATACACGGCAATACGGATTGTCGGCGCGGGCACTGGCCGTGGATACGGCGTTTCCACGTCCGGAAGAGTTTCCGCGCTTTACCGCATTCTGGTTCGAGCGGCCGGCGAAGGATTCTGGGACTCTGACTTTGTACGCGCTGATGGATTCGCCGAGCGTCGCCGGCGCGTTGCGCTTTCAGATCGCACCCGGTGGCACCCAGATCATGGACATCGACAGCGCGCTGTATCCGCGCAAGCCGATCGAGAGGTTGGGCGTAGCGCCGCTCACCAGCATGTTCTTCTACGGCAAGAACGATCGGCGCGGGGCGAATGACTGGCGGCCGGAGATCCACGATTCCGACGGCCTGTCGATGTGGACCGGCGCCGGCGAATGGATCTGGCGGCCGTTGACGAACCCGGCGCAATTGCACTTTAGCTCCTATTTGGACGAGAACCCGCGGGGCTTCGGCCTGCTGCAGCGGGATCGTGATTTCGATCACTATCAAGACGACGGCGTGTACTACGACCGCCGGCCGAGCTTGTGGGTGGAACCCAAGCTTGGGCCAAACGGCGGCTGGGGCAAGGGCTCCGTGCAGCTGGTGGAGATCCCGACGGTGGATGAAACCCAAGATAACATCGTCGCGTTCTGGAATCCGCTCGAAAAACCCAAGCCCGGGCAGGAACTGCTGTTCAGCTACCGCCTCTATTGGGGCACGCACATGCCGTACGCATCGGCGCTCGCACAAACCATCGCGACGCGCACCGGCATCGGCGGCACGGTGGGCCAGAAGCGCCAATACTATTCCTGGCATTTTGCCGTTGACTTCGCCGGCGGCGAACTCGGCGCCTTGGCCAAGGACGCTCCCGTCGAAGCGGTGATCACCACGTCACGCGGTCAGACCGAGCACGTCACGGCGCACTATGTCGCGGAATTTCACGGCTACCGCGCGTTGTTCGATGTTAAACCGCCCGAGGACAGCATCGAGCCCATCGATATGCGTCTGTACTTGCGCGTCGATGGCAGACCGTTGACGGAAACGTGGATCTATCTGTGGACGCCGCCGCCCTTGAAGGAACGCAAAGCGGCCCTGACCTAAAGAGCCTCGTTGGCGGCGTGCTGGGCGCGTGCCCTGCGCGCGCGCTGTGCGCGCGCTGTGCGCGTCAATACTGCCGCGACAGCAGCCAATGGGCCAGGGAGCGCAGCGATTCCGCACGATCGCCGAAAGGTGCCAGTGCATTGACCGCCTGATTGTGCAGAAGACGGACCCGTTGTTGCGAGGCCGGTATACCGACGACGGCCGGATACGTCGGTTTTGCACGTTCGCTGTCCGCTCCGGTCGCTTTGCCCAACGTCAACGCATCGCCGGTCACATCGAGCAGGTCGTCTTGAATTTGGAAGGCCAAACCTACCGCCGTCGCAAATCGCGTCAGTGCGGCATAGAGATTTGCGTCCAGGGGCGGAGCGCATTCGGCGGCCATCAATACGCTGGCGCGAATCACAGCCCCGGTCTTGCGGGCATGCATGTCTTCCACCTGGCCGATATCGAGCCGCATGCCCTGAACGGCCAAATCGATCGCCTGACCTCCAGCCATACCAAAGGTGCCGATCGCCTGCGCCAACATATCGATCAGGCGCAGACGTATCGCTGGTGAGGCCGGAAGCTTGGGATCGCTTGCCAGCAATTGAAACGCCAGCGGCTGCAGCGCGTCGCCCACCAGCAGTGCTGTGGCCTCATCATAAGCCTTGTGGCAAGTCGGCCGTCCGCGGCGCAGATCGTCGTTATCCATCGCCGGCAAATCATCGTGTACCAGCGAGTAGACATGCACCAACTCGATGGCGCACGCCGCCGCCTCAACGTCGTCTTCCGACAGGCCCAAGGTACGCGCCGTGGCGAACAGCAATGCCGGTCGAATGCGCTTACCGCCGCCCAACACGCTGTAGCGCATGGCCTCGTGCAAGCGAGCCGGCACCTTATCGGGTTGCGGAAGGCGCGCCGCCAGCGCATATTCCATGCGCTGGCGCCAGGCTTCGAATTGCGCACCGAATTCAGCGGTATTCGCGGACTGGTCCTGCGCCCGAATGCGACGATCTGCCGCGTCGTTCACGCGAATCGACCGTCGTCGGGCTCCGGCCTCATGCGCTCTCCCGGCTCACGCGCTTGATCTCACTGAGCGGGATTGCGGCGACCGTTGTAGTACGCGCGTCGGGGTTGTATTTGACGGGTAAGTCGGGCGCCATCGGGCCCACGATGCGCGGCCCGCGCATCCAGACTTTCAAGGCCTTGAGCGGATGGCTGAATGCGTCGTTGACCGCCGTGCCCTCGAATCCGCAATGCGCCATGCAGTTGTCGCAGCGCGGATTTTTACCGACGCCGTATTTTTCCCACTCAGTGTCCTCGATCAGCGACCGGTAGCTCGGCGCGTACCCCTCATCGGAGAGCAGGTAGCAAGGCCGCTGCCAGCCGAATACGTTGTAGGTGGGATTGCTCCAAGGCGTGCACTGATAGGTCTGGTTGCCGGCGAGAAAATCCAAGAACAGCGCGGAATGATTGAACGACCACGAAATGCCTGAGGGGCGCCGGCGGCGGCTGAAAATGCTGCGAAACAGCTGCTTGCTGGCGTTGCGCCCCAGGAACACGTCCTGTTTCGGCGCATGGTGATAGCTATACCCCGGCGACACCGTGATCCCTTCGACGCCGAGCTTCGTCGCCGTATCGAAGAATTCCGCCACGTCCTCCGGGTCCTCGCCGTTGAACAAAGTACAATTGATGGTGACGCGAAAGCCCTTGTCTTTGGCCAATTGGATCGCCGCCACCGCCTTGTCGAAGACCCCCTCTTGGCACACCGACTCGTCGTGACGTTGCCGGTTGCCGTCCAGATGAATCGAGAACGTAAGGTAGGGCGAGGGCTTGTATTCATCGATATGCTTGGAGAGCAGAATCGCGTTGGTGCATAGATAGACGAATTTCTTGCGCGCGACGATGCCGGCGACGATTTGCGGCATTTCCTTGTGAATGAGCGGTTCTCCGCCGGGAATGGACACGATGGGCGCGCCGCATTCGTCGACCGCGCGCATCGCGTCTTCCACGCTGACCCGTTTTTGGAGGATTTCCTTCGGATAATCGATCTTCCCGCAGCCGGAGCAGGCAAGATTGCATTGGAACAGAGGTTCCAACATGAGCACGAGCGGATAACGCTTATCGCCGCGAATCTTACGCCCGGTGATATATCGGGCGACCCTATACATTTGAAGCAGTGGAATGGCCATGCGGTATCTTACCGTGAGGGGCCTCTCAAGCCCAATTTCGATTGCAATCCGAGTACTTGGGCGGGGTGATCCCGCCAAACCCGGGCCTATTCGAGTGCGAACCACGGGGTAAAGTTCCCGGCGCCGCCGGCCGCCATCTCCGTCTGCAGCGCTTCCGGGCCGGTCATGCTACATTGGGCCGTGCGCATCGGGCTTTAGCTCTTTCGCACCTGCTGGCGCTGCCGCTCGGGGACACGCTCAGCTTCGCCCTTTTAGGGCTGGGGTTTCGTCACGCGCCGCGTGCATTGGCGGGACGGCCACTTTCAAGTCATTCGTGATGGCCGTCGAGCCGGTTGTGAGGTATTAACGCTATGAGAACTTTGTTTCTGCATCCGCCTTCATTCGATGGATTCGACGGCGGCGCGGGCGCCCGCTATCAGATGAAACGCGAGGTGCGCTCTTTCTGGTATCCGACCTGGCTCGCACAGCCGGCGGCTCTCGTCGAGGGCTCCAAGCTGATCGATGCGCCCCCGCACGACCTGAAATTCGGGGACATCGCTCCGGAGCTCAAGAACCGCGACCTGGTGGTGATGCACACCTCCACCCCATCCTTCAAATCGGACGTGAAGACGGCCGAGATGATCAAAGCGATCAATCCGGACNNTCAAAATCGGCTTCATCGGCGCCAAGGTCGCGGTCGAGCCCGAGAAGAGCCTCATCGCCGGACACGCCGTCGATTTCGTCGCCCGCAACGAATTCGACTTCACCATCAAGGAAGTCGCCGACGGCATGCCTTTGAGCGACATCAAAGGACTTTCTTACCGGAACCGGGAGGGGGTCATCGTTCACAACGAGGACCGCGTCGTTCTCGAGAACATGGACTCGCTTCCCTGGGTGACGCCGGTCTACAAGCGCGATCTTACGATCGAGAAATATTTCGGCGGCTATCTGAAGCATCCCTACATCTCGTTCTATACGGGACGCGGTTGCAAATCGCGCTGCACCTTCTGCCTGTGGCCTCAGACGGTGGGAGGGCATCGTTATCGCGTGCGCTCGGTCGAAAATGTCGTCGCGGAAATGAAATGGGCGAAAAACGCCTTCCCGCAGGTGAAGGAATTCTTTTTCGACGATGACACGTTGACCGACAACCTTCCGCGTGTCGAGGCACTGGCGAAGGAGTTGGGCAAGCTCGGAGTCACCTGGTCGTGCAACGCCAAGGCCAATGTTCCACGCAAGACGCTCGAAGTCATGAAGGACAATGGCCTGCGTCTGCTGCTCGTCGGCTATGAATCCGGCAATCAACAAATCTTGATCAACATCAAGAAGGGCATGCGGGTGGATTTCGCCCGCCGCTTCACCAAGGACTGCCACGAGCTCGGCATCGTCATCCACGGCACGTTCATTCTGGGCCTGCCCGGCGAGACCCGGGAGACGATCCAGCAGACGCTGGATTTCGCCAAAGAGATCAATCCCCACACGATTCAGATTTCGCTTGCGGCCCCCTATCCGGGCACCTTCCTCTACCGGCAGGCGAAGGAGAACGGCTGGCTCTACAATGAGGAAATCGATCTTTTGACGCAGGAAGGCACGCAGATTGCGCCCCTGAACTATCCGCACCTCAGCCACGGCGAGATTTTCAATTCCGTCGAGGACTTCTACAAGAAATTCTACTTCCGCCCGTCCAAGATCGCATCCATCGTGGCCGAGATGATCGCCAGTCCCGAAATGATGAAACGCCGTTTGCGCGAGGGTGTGGAATTCTTCCGCTTCTTGCGTACGCGGCGCGACACTGCTTGAAACGGTGCCCCTCGCAGGGAGTCAGGACAAAAGACCGCGCTCGCGAAACCAGCGCACCGCATCCTCGAACGCCTCGAGCGGCGGCCGCCAGCGGTAACCCAACACGCTGACCGCCTTGCTGCTCGAGAAGAACATGCGTTTGCGCGACATGCGCACACCTTCGAGCGTCACTCGACCGCTGCGGCCGGAGAGTCTGGCGAATGCTTCGGCAAGGTACGCAACGGGCAGCACCGCGGCGTACGGCAGACGGACGCGCGGCGGCGTGCGCCCGACGAGCCGCGCGATCTGCGCGAGAATCATCTGCAACGTCATATCCTCGCCGCCTAAAATATAGCGTTCACCCGCTCCGCCGCGCTCGAACGCCAGCAGATGTCCGGCGGCGACGTCATCCACATGCACGATATTGAGTCCCGTATCCACATACGCGGGCATCCGGCCGGATGCCGCATCGAGAACGAGCTGCCCGGTCGGGGTGGGCTTTATGTCGCCCGGACCGACCGGTGTCGATGGATTGACGATGACCACCGACATACCCATCCGAGCCGCATCCCGCACCACCTCTTCCGCGAGGTACTTCGAGCGCTTGTAATGACCGATCATGTTGCTTAAGGCCACGGGAGTCCGCTCGTCTCCCGGCGAGCCGTCCGACGGAATGCCGATGGTGGCAACGCTGCTCGTGTAGACGATGCGCCCAACTCCCGCCGTGCGGGCGGCATTCAATATGTTGCGGGTTCCTTCGACATTGGTGCGATAGAGCGCCTTAGGATCGCGCGCCCCCAGCCGATAGTCCGCCGCGACGTGAAACAATCCTGAGCAACCCTCGAGCGCGCGTTCGAGCGAACTTAAGTCCGCGAGATCGCCCTCCACAACCTCCACCGCAAGCCGCTGCAGATTGCCGCGGTCCGAGCCGGTGCGCACCAGGACTCGGACCTGCCATCCCGCGACACTGAGGGCCCTTGCGACGGCCGCGCCGACGAAACCGGTTGCGCCGGTGACCAGCGCCTTCATGCGACGCGAGCGCCGGCGACTGCGGCCAACGAACGAGTCGCTGTTCGATATCGCTGCATCAGACGGATCAACGCGATGAGATCCAGAGGCGCCGCAGCGAGTCCGCCGATGAGGCGCCCGATGTTCACTTGGCCCCCGCGGCTTGCCGCCACGACTGCTCGCGGCAGCACATCCGCGGCAGTATCCACGATCACGCGCACGGCGATAAACGGCAGGCTGCGAGCCGCGGCAACTTCCGCGATGGCCAGACTTTCCATGTCCACCGCCACGGCACCGGTCTCGCGAAACGCCGTGGCCTTGTCCGCCACCGTGTCGATCGCTGTTAAGCTCGTGAGCAACTTGCCGGCGGCAACCGGCCGCACCTTGGCGATCACAAGGCGCAACTGCTCGCGCCACTTCTCCGCAGTGGCGAATCGCGCGCCGTCACGGGAAATGACTTCGCAAGGGACAACGACATTGCCGGCGCTCAAACGTGGATCGAGCCCGCCGGCCAACCCGAAACTCATCAGGGCCGCGGCTCCGGCATCGACGAGGCTACGGGCAGCGATCGCGGCCAAGGCGCCGCCCATGCCGCTGACGGCGAGCAGCGCTCCGTCGCTGAGAGATGACAATCCGTCGCGCCGCCGCACCGCCGGCCCTAGGGTGCGCGCCTCCGCCTTGAGCGCCACGACGACGCCCATCCCATTCAATGAGCAATTCCGCGACGCGTCAGAGTACGGTAGGCCGTCAGTGCCCAGAGCGGGAAATACGCGGAATAACCGTGATATCGCAAATAGAACACGCGCGGAAAGCCGGGCGCCGTGAAACTTGAGTCGCTCCACAGTCCATCCGCCTGCTGCGTGCGCATCAGGAACTCAGCAGCGCGTCGCGCGGCGTCTGATCGGGCCTCGCCCGCGGCCAGCAACCCCAGAAGCGCCCAGGCGCTCTGGTAGGCGGTGCTTGGGAATTTCCCGGACTCGCGAGGTGCGTGCGCGTAGGAATCGTTGCTCTCGCCCCAGCCGCCATCCGCATTCTGCTTGAGCTTCAGCCATTCGATTGCGCGCCGCACGGCAGGATCATCGGCGCCGATGTGCGCTTGTGCGAATGCCGTCAGCACCGACCAGGTGCCGTAAATGTAGTTGGTGCCCCAGCGGCCGAACCACGACCCGTCGGGTTCTTGCTGCTTGCGCAGGTAGGCGATCGCTCGAGCCAACGCCTGCTCGTCTTGCGGGCGGCCGATGCGCGCCAACACCGTCACCACCCGCGCGGTGACATCGCTCGTGGGGGGATCGAGGAGCGCGCCATGATCGGCGAACGGAATCTTGTTGAGGTAGTAGCTGGTGTTGTCGGCATCGAAGGCGGCAAAGCCGCCGTCCTTGCTTTGCATTCCGACCAACCAATCCAGCGCGCGGCGCACACTCTCGGCGTAACGGGCAGAATCGCGCGCCTGATGCATGGCCCACACGACCACCGCCGTGTCATCGAGATCCGGGTAGTAGCTATTCGCGAACTGAAACGCCCAGCCGCCGCCGGCCAACCCCGGGCGGTTCGCCTGCCAGTCTCCGGGTTCGTCGAGCAGCTGCCGTGTTTGCAACCAGTCGAGCGCTCGCATCGACGCGTCCGTCGACGTGGTATCGCCGGCCTCTTGCATCGCCAGAATCGCAAGTGCGGTGTCCCAGATCGGCGAGACGCAGGGCTGGCAGTAGGCGCTCGATGGACCTACGACAGTGAGCTTTTGCAGCGCGCGTTTCGCAGTGAGGCGCCGCGGGTCGTCTTCGGCATAGCCGAGAATCACCATCGCTTCCAAGGCGTTGACCATGGCCGGAAAGATGGCGCCGAGGCCGTCTTCGCCGTTGAGTCGCTCGAGCATCCAGGTTTCCGCGCGGCGGGTTGCAATCTCGCGCATGCGAGCCGGAATCAACGGATCGATCAAGCGCCCGAGTCGATCGGCCGCCAGGAACGCCTTTGCCACTATCCCTGAGCGCCGGAAATAATCTTGCTCCTCCTCGGGCGGAGTCGTGAACAACTCGCGAATGTCTACGTTCCGCGGGTTTTTGGCGACCGGCTTGCGTGTGCACAAAATGAACAACGGAACCATGACGGTGCGCGACCAATAGGCCACCTTATCGAGATGGAACGGGAACCATCGCGGCAGCAGCATGATTTCGACGGGAATATAGGGCACGCCGCGCCATGGCAGTTGCCCGAACAGCGCAAGTGCAATCCGCGTAAACACATTGACCCGGGCGGCGCCGCCGCTCTGCAATATCGCGGCGCGTGCTCGCACCATGTGCGGCGCGTCCGGACCGTCTCCGGCGAGCTTCAAGGCATAGTAGGCTTTGACCGAGCAGCTTATATTGAAGTCGCCGCCGTGATAGAGCGGCCAGCCGCCGTGCTCGGCTTGGGCGGAGCGCAGATAGCGGCAGAACTTCGCCTCGAGCGGTGCGTCGATCTCGTCCAAGAAGTGCATCATCATGATGTACTCGGCCGGGATGGTGCAGTCCGCCTCGAGCTCGAATAACCAGTACCCTTCGGCATCCTGTCGAGCAATGAGCGCGTCGCGGGCGTCCACGACCGCGCGATCCAAGGGTGAATCCGTTACCCGCCGGAGCGTGTGCGACACGATGTCGCCACGCGCGTCCGATTGCGGTGCCGGGTAGGAACCCGGTTTCGGCGCGATGCGGCTCACGATCCCGAGTTCCCGTAAGAGCGGCGCAGCTTGTGCTCCGCTTCGCGAGCCGGTTCTTCCTGAAGACTAATCGGCGCCGGGCGCGAGTGACGCAGGTCGGAGAGGCGCGCGAGCGGCAGACCGCGCGCGGCCTGGGCGAACAAGCGCCGGAGCATCCAGTCGCTGCGTCCCGCGACATGCGTCAATAGGCGGGTCATGGCGACCGCGGATCGCGTCACCTTCACTTGGGCGCCGGCGGTAAAGCGCGGATTGTACTCAATCTTGCGCAACGTGAGGACGGCAAGCCCGATCGCCCACAAGCAGAAGCGGCGTATGCCGGCCTCCTTGCTTGGAATCAATAACGTGTAGTCGAGCGCGTTGCGCAGATGCGCATGAGCCACGCCGAGAAGCTCGCGAAAGCCGGCGCCGAAGCGCGGATCAAAGGGCTCACTCGACACTTCAGCGAGATCGACTCCATGACGGGTGAACATATCCTGCGGCAGCCAGCACGCGCCGCGGCTGCGGTCCTCCCACACGTCCTTGAGAATATTCGTCATCTGAAGCCCCTGCGCAAAGGACGCGGCGATGGCGGACAGCGCGGGGCGGTGACGGGCAATATCCGGCGAATAATCGCAAAACAGATCGGTGAGCATTTCGCCGACGACGCCCGCAACGTAGTAGCAATAGTCGTCCAGGTCGCTCGATC
This sequence comes from Gammaproteobacteria bacterium, assembly GCA_003165495.1. Classification (GTDB taxonomy): domain Bacteria; phylum Pseudomonadota; class Gammaproteobacteria; order Steroidobacterales; family Steroidobacteraceae; genus Bog-1198. The sequence goes on from PMMB01000242.1 coordinate 10,829, forward strand.
GCGCGAGGCCCTTCAGGCTCGCGCTGAACTGGAAACGAGGCATCCCTGAGCACATGAGCTGGACGCAGCGTTGGATCGCGGCCCGCTGCGGCTCATTGAGACGCCCCATGACTCCGATGACGCGCTGCATGTTGCTCACCAGATCGCGCTCTGTCGCCAGTGTCCGGTCCGACAGCCGCTGCTCGATTTCCCGAGCCAGCGGCTCAGGTTCCCCGTGGCCGGCCAGCACCGCGCTGAAGCGTTGCAAAAAAGCCAATGTTTCGGGGGGCGTCAGCGCCGGCTCGTCCTCGATGGTATCGGCTATTCGGCACAGCAAATAGGCGCAGGTCACCGCCGTGCGCAGGCCATGAGGCAGCTGCGGGATCGTCAGCGCGAAGGTGCGCGAGACATGGGGGAGAATATGGTCTTGATAGACTTCATCTGAACTGACGGAATCCATGCGGACAGTATCTCGGAAACCCTGAAGAATAGCATCATGTCAGCCGCCTAGCCCTGGTGCAAATTTGCGACATTGGGTGCAACCGTTGCCACTCGGGCGGCGGCGCAGTATAAACTGCCGCAGATGACCGGTCCGCCCGAAAACTACCCACTGCTTGAAGCTATTGAGACGCCGGCGGATCTGCGCCGCCTGCCGACCACCAAGCTGGCAGAGCTGGCTTCCGAACTGCGCCAGTTCCTGATCCACAGTGTCAGCACCCGAGGGGGCCATTTTGCCGCGGGTTTGGGTACGGTCGAGCTGACTATCGCCCTGCATTATGTTTTCAACACCCCCTATGACCGGCTTGTCTGGGACGTAGGCCACCAGGCCTATCCGCACAAGGTGCTGACGGGCCGGCGCGAACAGCTGCACACCATCAAGCAGGACGGGGGCCTTGCGCCATTTCCGACCCGTACTGAGAGCGAATACGACACTTTCGGCGTCGGGCACTCCAGTACCTCGATCAGCGCGGCATTGGGCATGGCCGTCGCCGCGGCGCAACGCGGGGAGGATCGCCGTGCCGTGGCCATCATCGGCGATGGCGCGCTCACCGCGGGCATGGCCTTTGAGGCGCTCAACCACGCCGGTTCGCTGCCGAATGATCTCTTGATCGTACTCAACGACAATGATATGTCGATTTCTGAGAACGTCGGCGCCCTCTCCAACTACCTGGCGCGCGCCTTGTCGGGACGCATGTATTCGCATCTGCGCGAGGGCGGCAAGAAGGTCTTGCGCCAGATGCCCACCGTGTGGGAACTCGCGCGCCGCTCGGAAGAACACCTCAAGGGCATGGTCCTACCCGGCACGCTGTTCGAGGAAATGGGCTTCAATTATATCGGCCCCATCGACGGCCATGATGTCAAAGCTCTCGTCAGCACCTTGCGTAACCTTCGAAAGCTGCGCGGACCACAGTTCCTGCATGTCGTTACGCGCAAGGGTAAAGGTTATGCGCCCGCTGAGGCGGACCCGATCAAGTGGCATGGACCAGGGCCGTTCGATCCGGCGAGCGGCATGATCTTCAAGGAGGCGAGCACGGGGCCGACCTATTCGCAGATCTTCGGCAAGTGGCTGTGCGACATGGCGGAACGCGACCCCGCCATCGTCGGTATCACGCCGGCGATGCGCGAAGGCTCAGGCCTGGTGGAATTCTCGAAACGATTCCCCGAGCGCTACTACGACGTCGCGATCGCCGAACAACACGCGGTCACCTTCGCAGCGGGACTTGCGGCCGAGGGGTTCAAGCCGGTGGTCGCGATCTATTCGACCTTCCTNNACCTTCCTGCAGCGCGCCTACGATCAGCTCATTCACGACGTCGCACTGCAGAATCTGCCGGTGATATTCGCCGTAGACAGGGCCGGACTCGTCGGCAGCGACGGCGCGACGCACCAGGGCAGCTACGATCTGACGTTTCTGCGCTGTATCCCCAACATGGTGATCATGGCGCCGGCGGATGAGAACGAGTGCCGCCAGATGCTGTACACGGCGACCACGCTGTCTTCACCCTCCGCGGTGCGCTACCCGCGCGGCACGGGACCGGGAGTACCGATCGCCGCGGAAATGGTCGCGCTCCCCGTTGGCCGCGCGCAATTGCGGCGCGAGGGCCGCAGCGGCCTCGCGATTCTCGCGTTTGGCGCGCTCGTCGAGTCGGCGCGCAAGATTGCCGAGCGCGTGGATGCGACGCTGGTCAACATGCGCTTCGTCAAACCGCTCGATGAGAAACTCGTGACGGCGCTTGCGGCGCGCCACCGGGCCATCATCACGATCGAAGAGAACGCCATCACCGGCGGTGCGGGCTCCGCTGTCAGCGAGGTGCTTGCGGCCGCAGGGGTGCAATTGCCGATGCTGCATCTCGGTATCCCCGACCACCTCATCGAACACGGTTCACGCGAGACCTGTCTCGCGGCGGCGGGCCTCGATCTCGCGGGTCTTACAGCCAGTGTCGATCGCTGGTGGACGCCGCAGGCCCAGGAGCGAATTCGTTCGATTTGCGGCGTCTAGATGACGTCAGCTCTACCGCGCTGAAGTTTCTGCTGGAGTATCGTAGTAGTAGTGATACTCAGCCTGGAGCTCTGCATATTTTGGGTCACGCGCGGCCTCGTTGGTAAACTGAGCCGCCGTGCCCGTTACCCAGGCAAGTCCGTCAGCGCCGAGCCCGTAAGTTTTATCGGTCGAATGTATGTTGAAAACCCGCGTGACATTCTTCGAATAGCTGTAGCTCAACAGCACGCTGCCATTGACCAAGATCTCGTAGGTGACGACCAAGTCCCGGTTGGAAACAGCCGGCAACAGTCCGAGAGTAACGCCGGCGAAGAGCGCGCTGGCAACGGCCGATGCGGTTCCCGCAGACGTGCGCCCATACGTGTGGCTCACGCGAACTATGACCGGGTTTCCCGGCTTTTCCTTGTCCATCGACGTGAATGTGGCAGTCCGTTTGAGCGCATCATAGATCTCATCTGATGCAATTGTTGAGGCAAAGCCGATTGGAGGCACTCCCGTTGTGTCGCTGGGAGAGCCTTCGCTTGCGCTCATTTTAGGTGAGACTACTAGCACGGCCACGAGAAGCGCTTCGATAACGGTGCGCATGCAGTTTATATCCTATTGATAACAAGCCAATTGCACGACCGCAGCTAGCGCCGCTTCTGTTGCGCCATGTGCGTCCGATTTGGGATTCGGCGGCCCGGACACATACGTGATCTTGTTGCGTTCCAAGAATTTTGCCGCGTATCGCGCATCCAATGCAAAATTGACGTTCTGCGGCAGGATGCCTCTTTGTATGAGTCCCGCAAAGCTTAGAGTCCCGACGGTAACACCGAGCAATTCTCCCGTGTCCGACACCACGGGCCCACCGCTCGAGCCAGGCTGCACGGGTGCGGAGAATTGGAATTGTCCGAGCGACCCGGCCAGCGCCGCGCGAGAGCTGATATTGCCTCGAGTAACATTCGGCGAGCCCGCAAGTACCCCGTCGAGGGGAAAGCCTACGTTTGTGACCCCTTCGCCCAGGTTGTATGTGGTGCCGATCCGCAGGGGAATGGAATGCAGGGACGGAATGCTCGTATCGATGACTGCAAGATCGAGCAACAAACTTTCGGCGACGAGTTTTGCGTCAGTGGCTTTTCCATCCACCTTGACCGCGATTACCGGACAATCATGGACAACGTGGGCAGCGGTCAGCACCTGACCGCTGCCATTGATATAGAACCCGGTGCCGGATTTGGTGGCCTTTTCCCGGCTAACAAGCACCTTATAGTCGAACGCCGCGGCAGTTGCATTTGCCGCATCGGACGAGGCGCCGGCAACCTTGCCAAGCAGATCATCGTCCGAGAGGATGTCTTTCATGACGCTGAGCGACAGTGAATAAAAGGCATTGCCTTGGAAGAGCTTCATGGAATCGATGTCGTCTTTCTTCTCGCTTTCGAAGACAGTCGCCCCTTTGGCGTCGAGTAATTTGTACTTGATTGTCAGCGTCGAGACTCTCTCCTTGGTCCCCCACTTGGAGTGCGTCGCGAGAACTAAATTGAACGGCGTTTCCGACTTGACGTCGAACAGAGTGGCGGACTTGAAGTAAAAATTTCCCGCGTCAACCGCGGCATCCTCGAGCGCCTTACCCGGGGCAAAGGAAGCGCCCAGTTGCGGAATGAATATTCGGGAGTCGCTTTCGCTCTCGGGTATGTAAATCGCGAGGGTGCGATCTACGGCATTCTTGGCTTTCTTGGCGGCATCGGGACGCGCGGCGCCTGCGTTCGCGGCGCCTGCAAAGACCAATGTAATCAGGAAACCGTAAATCAGTCTTGCGGGTCTTGCCCGATTCTTATTCAGCACTACTTGAGTCCCTCATCCCTGACGCGGACGCCACATGCCGCCCAATCTACCGTCATATATCGCAGATAGGGTTTATCTTGCGCAGATAATCCGACAAATAGCCATTATGGCAAACGCCGGGCCCGACACCCCTTCTGTGCATTGCCGGCGTGTATGATTATCTTAAACTATGATCGCGGCC
>PMMB01000242.1:15345-15861 GCA_003165495.1 Gammaproteobacteria bacterium
CGCGCTCTCGGGCATTGTCGCGGCATATATCGGTTTCGATGCCACCGCCGACAGCCTGCACGTCGGTAGCCTGGTGCAAATCATGATGCTGCGCCGCCTACAGCAGACGGGTCACCGCCCGATCGTGCTGATGGGCGGCGGAACGACGAAGGTCGGGGATCCTTCGGGGCGCGACGAAACCCGTCAGCTCCTCACCGATCAGCAGATCAATTCCAATATCGCCGGCATTCGCGAGACATTCGGTCATTTTTTGCGCTTCGACGATTCCCCGACCGGCGCCGTGATGGTCAACAACGACGACTGGTTATCGAGCCTGCAGTACATCCCATTCCTGCGCGACATCGGCCGGCATTTTTCTATCAATCGAATGCTCACCATGGACAGCGTGAAGCTGCGGCTCGAGCGCGAGCAGCCGCTCACGTTCCTTGAATTCAATTACATGATATTGCAGGGCTACGACTTCGTGGAGCTGAACAGGCGCTACAACTGCACATTGCAGATGGGCGGCTCCGATCA
>PMMB01000357.1 GCA_003165495.1 Gammaproteobacteria bacterium
CTCGAGCAGAGGATCAGCGTCGTTCCCAAAGCGGATCAGCACGGCGAGATCGCCAGCGATTTCTATCACGGTGGTTGCGTGTACCATGACGATGCATCCGTCGATCCCACGCGTCTGCTGCTCGCGCTATTGCGCCGCGCGCTCGACGGCGGGGCATGGGTCGTGGATCGCTGCCCGGTCGGCGCCATCAAACCCACCCGCGATGGTTTTGAAGCGCTGACGCCGCGCGGCGTCGTTCACGCGCGGCAAGTTCTGCTGGCGACCAATGGTTACTCGGGTCCACTCTCCGCGTGGCATCGACGACGAGTCATCCCCATCGGCAGCTACCAGATCGCGACCGAGTCCTTGGGTGCAGATCGAGTTCGTTCGCTGATTCCGCGCCTGCGAAATATTGTCGATTCGCGGCGAGTCGTCGTGTACTTCAGGCCTTCGGCGGACGGGGAGCGCATCATATTCGGCGGTCGGGCGGCTTTGGCCGAGAAGGATCCGCTCGCCTGCGTGCCGCGTCTGCGGCAGATGATGGCGCGGATATTTCCGGAATTGAAATCCGTGCGCGTGAGTCATGCATGGGTGGGGTGGGTCGCGTACACTTTCGATACATTGCCGCATCTGGGACAACACGACGGTGTTTACCATTGCATGGGATATTGCGGCCAGGGTGTACCGCTCGCGCCGTATTTGGGCAAGCGCATCGGGCAGCAAATGCTGGGGCTCAAGGAGGGGCGCACCGCGCTCGACGGGCTACCGTTCCCGTCGCGGCCGTACTATCACGGGAAACCGTGGTTTCTCGCACCCTCGGTGTTTGCTTATCGCATGTTCGATGCCCTCGGACTATGACATGAATCGCAGCAGCTATGCCGGTCTGCCGGAACGCTTCTTCGCGCGAGTCGACCCGATCCCGGCCGCAAAGCCGAGGCTGCTCCGATTCAATCACGCGCTTGGGCTGGAGTTGGGGCTCGCTGTCGGCGATCTCGACGCCGAGGCGCTGGCGGGGCTCTTTTCCGGAAATATCATTCCGCCGGGCGTGGAGCCGATTGCGATGGCCTATGCAGGCCATCAATTCGGCCATTTCGTACCGCAGCTTGGCGACGGTCGCGCCATCCTGATGGGGGAGGCGCTCGACCGCGCCGGCGTGCGACGCGACATTCAATTGAAGGGATCCGGCCGAACCCCCTTTTCACGGGGCGGCGATGGGCGCGCCGCGCTGGGCCCGGTATTGCGCGAATATCTCGTCAGCGAGGCCATGCATGCGCTCGGCATACCCACCACGCGCGCGCTCGCCGCGGTCGCCACCGGCGAGCCCGTGTTCCGCGAGCAAGCGCTGCCGGGAGCGATAGTGACGCGGGTGGCGGCGAGCTTCGTGCGCGTAGGCACGTTCCAGTACTTCGCCGCGCGCGACGACGTCGACGCCGTTCGACGACTCGCCGATTACGTGATCGATCGGCATTATCCGGAGGCGAAAACCGAGCAACAACCGTATCTGGCGTTGCTACGAGCCGTCACCGACGGCCAAGCATCGCTCATCGCGAATTGGATGCACGTGGGTTTCATTCATGGCGTCATGAATACCGACAACATGGCGGTGTCGGGAGAAACCATCGATTTTGGCCCCTGTGCCTTCATGGACTCTTACGATCCGGCGGCGGTATTCAGTTCGATCGACAGCCAAGGTCGTTACGCCTATGGCAATCAGCCTCACGCCGCCGTGTGGAATCTCGCGCGATTCGCGGAGACGCTGCTGCCGATCATCGATGCCGGCGCGGATCGGGCGGTGGAACTCGCCAGCGAGGTGCTCGCGACATTTTCGATGCGCTTTTCGGATCTGTCGCTGGCCGGCGTGCGTCGCAAGCTCGGTCTGTCGGTTCGCGAGGACGGCGATGCGGCACTGGCTGAGGATTTACTCGATGCGATGCATCGCAATCAGGCGGATTACACGCTGACTTTCCGTAGGCTGTGCGACGCCGCGGAGCGAGAGGCGGGCGACACCGACGTACGTTCTTTATTTGTGAATCCTCGGGATTACGACGAATGGGCGGCCCGGTGGCGGGCGCGTCTGACGCGCGAACCCCTGGAACCGCGAGCGCGCGCCGCGGCGATGCGGAAGGTCAATCCCGCAATCATTCCACGCAATCATCGAATCCAACGAGTCATCGATGCGGCCGTCCAAGGCCAAGATTTCGCGCCCTTTGCCGAGTTGTCGGCCGTGCTTTCGCAGCCGTACCAGCCGCCCGAAGGCTTCGAGTCCTACGCCGATCCCCCGCAGCCCAGCGAGCGCGTCCAGCAGACGTTCTGCGGAACCTGAGCGAGTCGCCTAGTCAGCCACTCGTGCCGGGAATCCGAGCCGCTCGCGAGTTTCGGGCGCAGTCAGGACTCGCACGCCCAAGAGCTCGATAATCGCACGGGCGCGTTCCACCAATTGAGCGTTCGTCGCCAGGATCCCCTTGTCGAGGTAGAGATTGTCCTCGAGGCCCACGCGGACATTGCCGCCGAGAAGTACCGACTGCGCGACCATCGGCATTTGCATTCGGCCCAGGCCGAAGGCCGACCAGTGCGATCCGGACGGCAGCGCATCGCGCATCGCCTTCATCGCTTCGGTGGACGCGGGCGCGCCGTACTTGATGCCGAGGCACAGCTGGAACAAGGCGGGCTGATCGATCAGTCCCTCCGCCAGGAGTTGCTTGGCGAGTTCGATGTGACCCAGTTCGAACACTTCCAGCTCGGGGCGAACATTCTTCTGTTGGTATGCACGTGCCATGATGCGCAGAAAGCTGGGTGTCGTACCGTACAACAGCTCATCGAAATTCAGCGAACCACAGTCGAGGCTGCCAATCTCAGGCAATAAGTCGAGTACGTGCGCAATCCGTTCGTTCGGACCCACGAAATCGGTGCCCGTGCGGAAAGCGAGGGGCGCATGCTCCGGACCTATCAAGAGGTCGCCTCCCATACCTCCCGTCAGGTTCAGAATCACATTGCGGTTCTGGGTTCGGATTCTGTCCACGACTTCGCGAAAAAGCGCAGGATCACGACTTGCCGCGCCGGATTGCGGATCGCGGACATGAATATGGACGGCGGCGGCGCCGGCCGCATGCGCCTCGAGCGCCGACGCGGCAATTTGCGCGGGCGTGACGGGCACGTTCGGGTTCTTGCGCACGGAATCCGCCGAGCCGGTCACCGCACAGGTAATGAAGACCTCAGGCGCCAGCATGGAGCGCCGGGGTCAAGCTGCGCCGGAATACACGGCCTGCCGGACGTGGTCGTAATATATAATCGAACATAACGCGTTGCCGTTGCATTTAAATGGGCGGCGAGCCGGCCTTAAGCATAGAGCGTACAACAAATGAACGCAGTGCTATTCGAATTTGACTCAGGCACCGGGCGGCCGATTCATTACGGAGCAATCATGTCATTCCTGAAAATACGAGCGTCATTTTTGTCAGCGGCGGTACTCGCGCTCGGGATCGTGGGCGTCGTTCTTTGGCAATCACCGCTCTTTGGAGCGGAGGCGCCCGTGGTTATCGCGCCACCCGTGGTCGACAACCCGAAGGCGGCCGGGCCGCCTCAGACCGCGGTGCTCGCGGGCGGCTGCTTTTGGGGCGTGCAAGGTGTTTTTGAACATGTTCGGGGTGTCAAGAACGTGGTCGCGGGTTATGCCGGCGGCGATAAGGAGACCGCTCAATATGAGACGGTGAGCTCCGGGACAACCGGTCACGCGGAGTCGGTCCAGGTTGTCTTCAACCCTTCCGAGATTTCGTACGGTCAGATATTGCAAATCGCGTTTTCGGTGGTGCATGATCCCACGCAGCTCAACCGGCAGGGGCCCGACGTCGGCAGCCAATATCGCTCCGCCGTTTTCTATGCCGATGACGGTCAGAAGCGGATCGCCGAGGCGTACATCAGTCAATTGGATAAATCTCACGCATTTTCGCGACCGATAGTCACTCGTGTGGACTCTTTGAAAGGATTTTATGCGGCGGAGGACTATCACCAAGATTATTTGATGCACAATCCCCATGTTCCCTATATCGCTATGTTCGACATTCCCAAGGTCGAAAATTTCAAACGAATGTTTCCGGAGCTCTATAGCGAACGCCCGGTGCTGGCGCGCAATGAGGGTCGTCCATGAAAAAGTTCAGCGGCATTGGCTTGATACTCTGGCTGTCATTGCCCAGCCTGACGAGCTTTGCGGCGGTTGCTGACAAGCCGTCAATCACGGTCTTCGCGGCGGCCTCGTTGACCAATGTGCTGCAGGAGTTGGGCGACGGTTTTACGAAAGAAACTTCGATTCCCGTCAGATTCTCGTTTGCGGCCAGCTCCGCGCTTGCTCGCCAGATCGAAAATGGCGCGCCTGCCGACGTATTTTTTTCGGCTGACCTGGAGTGGATGGACTATCTCCAGACGCGAAATCTGATTCAGCGTGACACTCGACGCGATGTGTTGGGCAATAGGTTGGTCCTGATTGCACCCGCCGACAGCAAAATCAAGCTAAAGATTGAACCTCACTTTCCTCTGGTCACCGCGTTGGGCAAGGGTCGCTTGGCCACCGGCGATCCAGATGCGGTGCCCGCCGGTCGTTACGCGCGGGAGGCTTTGACCACGCTGGGAATCTGGAATGATGTGGCGGATCACTTAGTGCGCGCGGATAGCGTGCGCTCCGCGCTTGCGTTCGTGGATCGAGGTGAAGCACCGCTCGGCATCGTCTACGAGACCGATGCGCTGGTCGACAATCATGTGCGCGTGGTGGACGTGTTTCCCGCCAGCAGTCATTTGCCGATTATATATCCCGTCGCTCTGACCGGCGCGGCCAAGACCGATGCGGCCAGATTTGTCGCGTACATCCGCGGCCCCGCCGGCGATATCGCCTTCAAAGCCCATGGCTTCACGCCCTTGCGCTAGTGGAGGACGCCATGATCGCCGATGCCGCCATCGATGGATTGAGATTATTGCCGACGCAACACGCCGTCGCGGTTGTGTTGCAACGGGTTCAGTCATTGGCGCGTGCACGGGGCCTTACGGTATTCGCGCAAATTGATTTCAGCGGCGATGCGGAACGGTCAGGCCTGGCGCTGCGTCCAACGGGGCTCGTGATTTTAGGAAACCCGAAAGGGGGCACGCCGCTGATTGTTGCAAGGCCTACAGTGGCGATCGACCTGCCGCTGAAAATACTCGCGTGGCAGGATGCAGAAGGCCATACGTGGGTGGCATACAATGAACCCGAGTACGTGCAAGCGCGACACCGGTTCCCTCCCGAGCTGCTGAAGAATATCGCTGCCCTCGGTGCCTTGGCGGAGGCCGCCGCTGCGCAGGATCCGTGACCGAAGCGTTCGCTTAGTGGGCGCCCGGAATGCCTTGCCGGATGTCCGCGGAGAAGGTGTCGCTGCGATCGGCCTTTTTGGCGCGGTCGGTAATGCGCCCAAGGGCGCGCAGCTCCTGCAGCGAATAGCGCTGATCGAGACCGCCGACGCGGTAAACATACTCAGGGAGATAACCGGAGAAAACAAGGCGGTAGTTCAACGGCAGATAGCCGACGATGCGTTTCATCATGTGGTACACGAGAGTCGTGCAATTGACCGTAATGGTGTTGTAGAAGCGCGGCGCTCGCACGAGAGTATTGGCCTCATCGATATAGGCAAGGAACAGCGAGCGCATCGCGGATACCGGCATGCAGAGGCGATATAGGTAGTCGTCTTCGCCGCGGACATTGGTTCGAAGGCGGATCACGTCGCGTTCGTCGCTCGCGATGACGCTGAGTTCGAACTCTTTGAAGAAACCGCTGATCTCGGAAAAGCTCTCGATCTTCTCGCGGCGAATTTCCACCGAAAAGACGACGTGCTCGCCGTCGTCGAAGCCGAACGAAATCAGCATGTGCGCGATCGCCGGTCCTTTCCAATAAGACATGATCATGTCGACCGAATTCAAACGATCGAGCTCATAGTGTCGCGTCTCCCAACGCTGGGTGTAGTCGGTAATGCTGCGCCAGTCGAAATTGCGCACGTTATGCAAGGTGACTCGATTGCCGTCGACCGTGCCACTGCTCATTTGCGCCACGTCGTCGGCCCAGATTCGATCGTTCGACGGCGCTATCCGCTGCCACCAAATCAGAAGGCCGCCGAATGCCACAGCGAATGCAAGGAGGCCGACTGCGGTGCGGCCCTGCCAAAAAGCAACCATCAGGGTGAGATTGAAGCCGACCCACAGGAGCACACTCAGCTTCTTCAACGCCTGGCCGCCCGGTGTTTGGTACCACAGAGCGAATGCGCCCCATATCGCGGAAAATCCCACGATGAGTGTCGCCAACAAGGTGCCTGTGAATCGCAAAAGGACTGCCGCACCGATGGCCATATCGCCCTAGACCGGTGTGTCCATTGTGTTCAGCGCCTGAGTCAGATCGAATATCAGATCCGAGGATTCTTCGAGTCCCACGTTGAGCCGCACCAGCCGCCCGCCATAGTGTCGTCCCGGACGTTGAAGATTCGGATAGACCAAGGCGAGACTGGTGACGCCGCCCCAGCTGAAGCCTATTTTGAATAGCTTCAGCCGGTCCACGAAAGCGATTACTTGGCCGGCGGTGAATCGTTCGTCGAAAACGATCGAGAAAATGCTCGAGGAGCCGGTGAAGTCGCGATGCCAATACTCATGCCCAGGGCAGGACTGCAGCGCCGGATGCAACACGGTCTTAATATTCGGGTGCTTCGCCAACCACCGCGCCACCTCGAGGGCCGTCTTCTCGACTCGCTCCAGTCGAATGCCCAACGTCTGTAAACCGCGGAGCGCCAAGCTGCAATCATCCGGCGAGACGGCCATGCCAAGCTGTTTGTAGACCGATCCGATCGCCTCATAAGCGCCGGCGCCGGCGACCGACACCGTTCCCAACAGCAAATCGCTATGCCCACCCACATACTTGGTCAATGCCTGCATGCTGACATCGACACCGTGCGCAAACGCGTCGAATAGAACTCCGGCGGCGTAAGTATTGTCGAGCGCCACCGGCACTTTGCGCCCGTGGGCAGCGCAGACGATGGCGGGCACGTCTTGAATCTCCATGGTGACTGATCCTGGGCTTTCGACCCAGATCAGTGTCGTGTTCTCGCGAATCAGATTCGCAATCCCCGCGCCGATCAGTGGGTCATAGGCTTCCACCGAGATTCCGAGGCGCTTCAATAATCCCACGGCCAGCTCGCGGTTCGGACCGTACGCGGTAACCGGGACCAAGGCATGAGTGCCGGACGTGCAGAATGCAAGATAGATCAGAGATATCGCGGCCTGACCTCCCGGAACGACGAAGCTATGACGCGCTCCCTCGATTTCCGCGATCCGCGCGCCAAGCTCCAGCACCGTCGGTGTGCCGTAGAGACCGTAGCTATATCCGCTCTCTGTCTGTCGCCAATCGTCCGACACGTCGGCCTGGCGATCGAATACGACAGTCGAGCCGCGATACGTTGGCATCGCCAGCGAACGAAAATTAGCCGGTGCGTGGGCGCTGGGATGGATGAGTTTCGATCGCCAATGCATGTCTCTATGATCGCAGGGCATCCGTCCGGGCGCCAGCCGCGGACTCGAGTTCGCGTAGATCGCGGCCCTGGGACTCTCTATTTCGCGCGGCGCAGTTCGAATCCCAGTCGAGGGAAATGCACGGCGACTCGTCCAGCCCGCGGGTCTTCGCGAGCGATCGAGATGCGCTCGCGGCTTGCGGCGTAGAGATAGCCTTCGATCGGATCGATGCCGGTGTCGGTCGCCGCGATCACCACCTTCTCGCCCCTCGCAATGCCATGAGTATCGGCGCTAATGCCCGCCGAGGCCGCCGGAGTCGCCTCACGGGCGAGAGCCACCGCGGCGCCGCTATCGAGTTCATCATGAGAGCCGTGTCCGTACGCGTGCATGCGTTCGCGCCAGGCCGCGATTTGACGGAAGGGCTCGAAGATCTGCGCCATCGGACCGCCGCGAAAAACGAACCAGAGGCAGTGATAGAGGGAGAAATCGGCAATGCTGGCCTGCGCGCCGAGGAAAAAAGCTTGATTGCCGAGCATTTCCTCCAGGCGCTCGAGGTACAGATCAAAGGCGGCACGCGCCTCCGGGCCGCGCATCCGCGGTATATTCGCGCGAAAGGCACTGCGGTCTTCAGCAAACGCTTTGATGACTTCAGACGACGCACCGCTGAACATGTGTGCAAGACCGGCGGGCTGCATGGTGTAGGGAATCGC